>NZ_JBZQJF010000299.1:0-26660 GCF_059905295.1 Mangrovibacterium sp. | reverse complement strand
GTCACGGATTTGTTTTTAAAACGGATCGTGGTACCAATGATTCATTCGCATTTAATGTCCGGAAACGGGATATATTTCTAAGCATACACCATAATAATATTGTTGCAAGCGGAAAAGCGCTGAAAACAGGTCATAAGAATGAGTTCGATGTAGCAATCTCGTTTAAGCAACACTTTTCAATCACCTTGTCTGAATCTGTTTGCCTGGTTATGGGGCTGTTGGGTATCATCTCAGGAGTAATTTACGGTACAAACATGTATTGGTTTGGAGGCCTGTTATTCGCGATTGGGATTGCCGTGTTGTTTGATGGAAAAAAGAGATTCAAAAAGAATATTCAGGAATATAAGGCATTAATTTCGGAAGTATTGGAGCTCAAAGCAGCCTAACCGTTTGGTGACAATCCTTCCTGTTTTCTACTTCCCAAAAACTTACTCGGACACAGATATTGGCGCTGCAAGCTGCGCCCTGCGGCGACTTGGCAGTATAATGCTCCCCGCTTTTTAGTATATTTGTCATTACCACAGAAACAGAAACAAGATGACAATTTTAGTAGTAGGAGCAAGCGGTGTCAATGGCTATGCCGTTACGCAGTATTTTAAAAGCCAAACAGCCTATGATGTCTTAACCCTTAGCCGTGGAGAGCTTTTTTACGAGCATGATCAGGACAAACACCTGAAAGTTGATTTACTCAAGCCCGGCTCATATGCCCATTACAGTCACTTATTGAAAGAGGTCGAATACATTTTTTATGCGGCCCTAAAACCTTCGGCTGATCCGCGCACCGAAGCGGATGAAAATGAGACGATGTTGCGTAATTGCATTCTCTTGGTTTCAAGCTTTTCGGATAAGCTGAAGCACGTGACTTTTTTACAAGGGGGTAAGGTTTATGGTGCTCACCTGGGGTTTTATAAAACGCCCGCTGTCGAAGATCAGACACGTCACTTTCCGCCCAATTTATACTTTAGCCAGGAAGATTACCTGAAAGAGCTAAGTGCCAAAACAGCTATCACCTACACGGCTTTGCGCCCTGATGTAGTTATTGGTTATTCGTTGCGTAGTGCCATGAACCTGGGAAATTTAATCGGTGTGTATGCGACCATTTGTAAAGAAACCGGGATGGACTTTATTTTCCCGGGATCGCCGCAAGCCTTCGAAGTGCTGGTGAATGTCACCGATTCGGATCTTGTTGCTTCAG
Organism: Mangrovibacterium sp.; assembly: GCF_059905295.1. Classification (NCBI taxonomy): domain Bacteria; kingdom Pseudomonadati; phylum Bacteroidota; class Bacteroidia; order Marinilabiliales; family Prolixibacteraceae; genus Mangrovibacterium; species Mangrovibacterium sp. The sequence goes on along the minus strand of NZ_JBZQJF010000299.1, from coordinate 25,465 downwards.
CCGTTGAGTGGTCTTTTAATAGTCCGGAGGCTCAAAACCAGGCCTTTAATATTACCAATGGTGATGTATTCCGCTGGAAAGATGTGTGGCAGGAGCTGGCTGATTTCTTTGGGCTGAAAGTTGGATTTGCACAGCCTTTACCCATTCAAACCTATTTCGATGCCAATGAAGGAACCTGGCAAAGGATCGTTGAAAAGTATCACCTGAAGGATTTAAAGATCAGCGATATTGCCAAAGGTGATTTTGGCGATTTCATTTTCAATGTGAATTCCGACGCCATCTTTAATGTCAACAAAGCACGTCGAAGCGGATTTTCAGTCATGAACAGGGAAAGCGGAGGCTCGCTGGTGAAACATATGGAAAACCTGCAAAAGCTTCAGATTATTCCCACCTGGTAGATAACTACTGCGGTCCATCGTTCTTAATCGGGAAGCTGGCGGGCAAGTCAGCAGTAGTCGGATGAAATCCTCCGTCCGTTTATTTGCGTATACCTGAAATGTTATGGTAGAGAGTTGTTAACAGGTATAAATTGAAATAAAATGGACAATGTAAATTATGACACGCTTTCGCAAGCGATCAATGCGCTGACAAAAGCAGGGTATCAAGAGGATTTTTCAGCGGGCGACACAAAGCTTATCGCCCGTGTTTCGAAGAAGGAATATCGGCCTGATGAGCTTGAAATAGTCAGTTTTTACCGCTTTGACGGGATGACCGATCCTCAGGATGATGCAATCGTTTTTGCGATTGTAGCAAGCGATGGGCTAAAAGGAACCCTGGTGATGTCGTACAGTGCAAATCACGGCCAGAATGTGGAGCTAATCTCCCAAATACCCGGGGCTAAAAATTAGAATAATCGCCGGTGGTTTGCTGAACTGCAGGAATGCGCAAAAACGTTCGCAAGTTATTGAACGAAGTGATATCTTTAATGAAAAAAGCAGTCCATGGATCTGGAGAAATATTTGCCTGTCGAGATCATCAACTTTTTCCTGGTGTTGGTTTTTTCCTTGCTCATCGGGATGGGGCAGCGGCGCCATCACCTGACGCAGGATGATAACGAGCTGTTTGGTACCGACCGCACCTTCACGTTTATTGGTTTGCTGGGCTATGTGCTTTTCCTGTTTGATCCGAAAGGCCGTGTGCCGTTTTTGGTGGGCTTTGTGGTGCTGGGCTTGCTCATCGGTATTCAGTATTTTCACAAAATTAAATCGCTGAAAGATTTTGGGTTGACCACTTCTGTGTTGGCTTTGCTCACCTATTGCTTATCGATTTTGGTGTTTACCCAGCCGGTATGGTTAACCCTGTCGTTTGTGGTGGCTATCCTGCTGCTTACCGAGATGAAAAGGACCTTCCGAACGATCTCGAAGAAAGCTTCGCAGGAAGAGTTTATTACGCTGGCTAAGTTTATTGCTTTTGCCGGTATTATTTTGCCGTTGCTGCCTTCCGAGAATATTGCTGATTTCATTCCAGTTTCGCCTTACCAAATTTGGCTGGCCATTGTGGTTGTGTCGGGTGTGTCGTATGCCAGCTACCTGATCAAGAAGTTTATCTTTCCCGACTCGGGCATCCTGCTGACCGGTGTGCTTGGCGGTATTTACAGCAGTACCGCAACAACCATTATCCTGGCTCGCCGCGAACGCGAGGAGCATACCGGTGTGCAGTCGGTGTCGGCTATTATGCTGGCCAATGGTATGATGTATTTGCGGGTGCTGGTGCTGGCTTTTGTGTTTAATGCTTCGATCGGGAAGATGCTGGTGTGGCCTTTTTTACTGCAGTTTGTTGTGGCTTTCCTATTGTCGCGGATTGTATTGAAACGTTCGGGATCCAAAGGCGAAGCCAAGATGGAGATCCGCGAGACCGAGTCGAAAAACCCACTGGAGATTAAGACGGCTACGATCTTCGGGATTCTGTTTGTTGGCTTCGGGTTAATTACCCAGTTTGTGATGAAGCAATACGGCGGTAGTGGTGTTGCCGGGTTAGCTTTTGTGATCGGTGTTTTTGATGTCGATCCGTTTTTGCTTTACCTGTTGCAGCAAAACTCGGGTTTGGTGGCTATGATGATTGCTTTGGCTGTGATTAATGCCACCAACAGTAACAATATCATGAAGATGATCTACGCCCTGGGGCTGATCAGTAAGCCGTCGCGGAAGCTGTTGCTCTATAGTTTTCTGGTACTCGTCGTTTCGGGATTGATGATTTCGGCAGCTTTTTATTACATTTATCGTTAGTACAAAAATCATTCATCTTTAACCCCTGAAAAATTGTATTATGGAACGAATTATTGATGACCCCGATGAAAAAACCTGGGGCATGCTTTGCCACTTGTCCGGACTGGCCGGATGTATTATCCCTTTTGGAAATATTATAGGACCGCTGGTTGTTTACAGTCTGAAACGTCAGGAATACGATTTTGTGGACGATCAGGGGAAAGAGTCGCTAAACTTTCAGATTACGATGACCATTGCCTTTGTCGTGTCGGCTATTCTGGTCGTTATCGTGGTCGGACTGTTGCTGTTAGTTGTTGTTGGCTTGTTTGCACTTATCTTTACAGTTATTGGTGCGGTGAAGGCCGCGCAAGGCGAATTTTACCGTTATCCGCTTACGATCCGTTTCCTGAAATAAGTCGTTGTGACTTCTTTATTTTAAATACAAACCTGACGTAATTAGGACTTTCTGTGAAGATATTTTAGAATTGACTCAGGTTAAGATATTAGCATGACTGGTCTTTCTGTAACTACAGTTCTTGAAGACCAGTCATTTTTGTTTATTTTTGCAGCCTCATAAACCGATTTGTCCGCTGGTGCGGAGCATAAATTTTTAAATAAAATGGCACAGAAACCTTCGATCCCAAAAGGAACAAGAGATTTTTCACCGGTTGAAATGGCTCGCCGGAATTATATATTCGATACCGTAAAGTCGGTATTTCAGTTGTACGGTTTTCAGCCGATTGAAACTCCGGCAATGGAGAATCTTTCAACCTTAATGGGCAAGTATGGTGAAGAAGGTGATAAGCTGCTGTTTAAAATATTGAACTCGGGCGACTTTGCTTCGAAAGCCAACGAAGCCGATTTGATTGCCCGTAACAGCATTAAGCTGACGAACCAAATTTCGGAGAAGGGCTTGCGTTACGACCTGACCGTGCCTTTTGCCCGTTTTGTGGTGCAGTACCGCAATGACATTTCGTTCCCGTTTAAGCGTTATCAAATTCAGCCTGTTTGGCGTGCCGACCGCCCTCAAAAAGGTCGTTACCGCGAGTTTTACCAGTGTGATGTGGATATTGTTGGCAGCGATTCGTTGTTGAACGAATTTGAATTGGTGCAAATTATCAGCGATGTGTTTACACGTTTGCGGGTGAACACCGTCGTGAAAATCAACAACCGTAAAATTTTAGCCGGTATTGCCGAGTCGATCGGAGAGGCTGATCGGATTGTTGACATCACTGTTGCCATTGACAAGCTGGATAAAATTGGTTTGGAAAAAGTAAATGGTGAATTACTTGAAAAAGGTGTTTCGCAGGATGCGGTGGATAAACTGCAACCGATTCTGAAGCTCAGCGGAACAACCGACGAGAAGCTGGATAGCATTGAAGCGGTGATTGGAGCAACCGAGGTTGGAAAGAAAGGAATCGCGGAAGTTCGTACCTTCTTCAACTACATCAATTCGGTTCAGCTAAATACTGAAGTGGAGCTGGACTTGACTTTGGCGCGTGGCTTAAACTATTATACAGGAGCCATCTTCGAAGTGAAGGCTAAAGATGTGCAAATCGGTAGTATTTGTGGTGGTGGCCGCTACGACGACCTGACCGGTATTTTTGGTATGCCGGGTGTGTCGGGTGTTGGTGTTTCATTTGGTGCCGACCGTATTTACGATGTGATGACCCAGCTGGAGCTTTTCCCCGAAGAAGCGGTGGCTTCAACCAAAGTGCTGTTTGTAAACTTCGGTGAAAAGGAAGAAGCTTTCTGTTTACCTATTCTTCGTCAGTTGCGGGAGGCAGGTGTGAATGCCGAGATTTTCCCGGAAGCTGCGAAAATGAAAAAGCAGATGACCTGGGCCGACCGCAAAAGTATTGCCTGGGTAGCCTTGGCCGGCGAGAGCGAAATGGCAGAAGGAAAGGTAACACTGAAAAATATGAAAACAGGCGATCAGTCGCTGGTTACGCCCGCTGAAATGATTGCAAAGCTTTCTGAATAGACGATAAGTGATATCGAGATAATAAAAAAAGGCCGGAATTTCCGGCCTTTTTGCATTGGTGTATAGTGGAGTTATTTGTTTCCTTCTTCTTTCCTTTTTTCGCGGTACTCGCGAATCATTTTAAAACGAAAGTCGTTTTCGGTCGGGCCTATGAGGATTACTTTTTGAACAGGTAATACCGTCAAGAACTTGTCGTTATAGGTTTTTACAAGGTTTGCTTCTTCCAGATAAAGGTCCACAATTTCTGAATTCATTTTTGAAAAATCCTTTTCAGACAGGCTGTCATATTTTTCGCGCACCTGATTTTCCAGGTCTCTTCTTTTGTGATGGCAGTCACCTCTTTTTTGATCAAACTCGTTATAGATTGGCCAAAACTTCTGAGCTTCTTCAGGAGTTAATTGGAGCTTCTCTGTCATGTACGATACTCGTTTGGCTTTGTAAGCTTCAAAGTCCTCACGTTTATCTTTTTGTGGTGGTTGTGCGAAACTTGTGCCTGCCAATACTGCCAGGACAAGGAATATAAATAGTTTCTTCATAATGTTACTAATTATTGAGTTCGGCAAAAACTTCGTAATCGTTTAATTCGGTACTGAGGTAACTAATCAATTCATCAGACTCAGCCGGTGTTTTAATTTCACTACTATCGATATTTTGGAGCAGGGTACTGTCGTCCATGAAAGTAGTGGAGCTTATAAAAACATCTTCAAACCAACCGGAGTCATTTTCCTCTGTATATTCATTCGAACTAATTACCGGAGTAATTTTTTGTAACGGATATTTGATCAGGAGCATAATTAACAAGAAGCTGGCTGCTAAACCTAAAACAGGCTTCAGAATACGAATAATTGTCTTTTTAGTCGACTTCTGTTCGTTCGTCGCTTGTAATTGTGCTTCCAACCGATCTTCAAATGTTTCAAAGTAACCTTCCGGTACTTTAAACGGATTATCAGCTTTTGGCCCGTTGTTCTCGTTTAATATGTCGTCAAATTTTTTCATCTGCTTCTATGACATGAATTATTCAAAAAGGTTTAAAAGATGCTTTATAAAAAGAATCAACTGAGGTTCTTCAGATATTCGCTAATCTTTTTAACAGCGTGATGATACGAGGCTTTTAGAGCCCCTTCAGATGTTTCGAGAATTTTTTCCATATCCTGATATTTAATTTCGTCGTAATAGCGCATGTTAAATACGAGTCGTTGTTTTTCCGGCAAGCGGGCAATGGCTTCCTGTAATCTGAGTTGTAATTCATCGCCGTTGAAGTAGGGATCGGACTGGATGTTTTCAACCAGGTAACTTTGAAGGTCTTCATCGGTTCCTCCGATTAACTTTTTCTTCTTTTGGTTCAGAAAGGTCAACGATTCGTTGGTGGCAATTCGGTAAAGCCAGGTGTATAGTCCTGATTCAGCTCTGAATGAATGAATATTGCGCCAGACTTTGATGAAGGTATTCTGCAAAATGTCGTCGGTATCGTCATGGTCGAGTACAATTTTACGCACATGCCAATAGAGTCGCTCTTTGTAGTGACTCACCAGAATACGAAAAGCCTGTTGCTTGGTGCTTTCGTTTTTCAGCTCGCTTATGAGTTGTTGCTCATCAATCATTCAGTCGGACCTGCGTTTTAGCTAAGACTGCGTAAGTATCTGCAAGTTTAATGATATTGGTGTATTTTCTCCTGTCCTTTCGGGTTTATTCGATTCTGAATTTTAAACCTTCTTCTTTTAACTGTTGGTAAACAGCGATGTCGAAGCTGTATAGTTTGGCAGCCCGGTGCGAAACATTTTGTTGTTTTTCACCGGTATCGACGAGGAGCTTCATGTTGGCAATTTTCTTTCTGAAGTTCCGGGTATCCATTTTTTTGTCCAGAATAACTTCATAAAGCGTCTGAAATTCGGTGAGTGTAAATTTCTCGGGCAACAAGTGGAATCCAATTGGATGATAGCGCACCTCCTGGCGTAGATATTCCAGTGCCTTTTGGATAATTTCGGTATGGTCGAAAGGCAGCCAGGGGAGTTTCTCGAGCGGGAACCAATCCAGATCGTTTAGCGACACCGACTTCCGAATATTGTGGTTTGAAGGATTTATTAAGGCATAGTAACCCACTGTTAGTACCCGGTTGTTTGGCACCCGGCTGACTTTCCCGAAACAGTGAAATTGCTGCAGATAAACATCCTGCATGGCCGTGTTGGTTTCAACCAACTCGCGGGCAAAAGCATCCAAATCTTTATCAGTTGGGATATGGGCTCCCAGTACATTCCAACAGGGACTGGCCGAAAATGACGGGTGGTTCTCATAAAGGTGTTTGACTTCCTCCCACTTGTCATCTTCATTGATTCGTTTTAATACAACTTCGGGGTTTTGTTTGGAGAGCAGGACTTTAAGAGATTGATTGTCGAATCCAAAGATTACACAATCAACCGATAGCGATTTCAAGATCATATTTCGTTAGGTTTATAATGTTCGGTATTCCGAAATCCGGGGGATTTCGTTCAACCTTCGTTTCATTTAGCATTCAAGCCTTCTTCCTGAATTATCTTTCACTCTTTAAGTTATATCTTTTTGTGAAAAATGTCGGAATGTAGTTCGTACACATGCTATTTTAGTCAAAAATAGGGAAAAAGGTTTAACTTTGCACCGCAATTTTTAGAACTTAGAATAATGGCATTACAGTGTGGTATCGTAGGACTTCCCAATGTTGGTAAGTCAACCTTGTTTAATTGTTTGTCGAATGCGAAAGCTCAGTCGGCTAACTTCCCGTTTTGTACTATCGAACCGAATGTTGGGGTAATTACTGTTCCCGACGAGCGTTTGAACCAGTTAGCTGGTTTGGTGAAGCCGGAGCGTATTGTACCGACAACCGTCGAAATTGTTGATATTGCCGGTTTGGTGAGAGGCGCCAGTAAAGGTGAAGGATTGGGAAATAAGTTCCTTGGAAACATTCGGGAGACAGACGCGATTATTCATGTTCTGCGTTGTTTTGAAAATGACAACATTACCCACGTGGATACAACCATTGACCCGGTTCGTGATAAAGAAACGATCGATATTGAGCTTCAGTTGAAAGACCTGGAGACGGTTGATGCTCGCTTGTTAAAAGCTGAAAAACAAGCTAAAGCCGGTAATGATCAGGAAGCTAAACGACTGGTCAATATTTTGAAGGTGTACAAGGAAGCTTTAGAGCAAGGTAAATCGGCTCGTACTGTTGAAATTGACGACCTCGATTTGAAATTGGCCAAGGATCTTCAGCTGTTGACCAATAAACCCATTTTATATGTGTGTAATGTGGACGAAGCTGCCGTAATAGACGGGAATGGCTACGTTGAAGCTGTTCGGGAATCTGTAAAGGATGAAAATGCCGAAATTTTGGTGATTGCAGCAGCTACAGAAGCAGATATTGCCGAATTGGAAACCTATGAAGAACGCCAAATGTTTTTGGAAGATTTAGGATTGACTGAGTCGGGTGTCAATAAATTGATTAAATCGGCTTACCGGTTGTTGAAACTTGAGACTTATTTCACAGCTGGAGTTAAAGAGGTGCGTGCATGGACCTATCATCGTGGCTTTAAAGCCCCTCAGGCTGCCGGGGTAATTCACTCCGATTTTGAGAAAGGGTTTATTCGTGCCGAGGTGATCAAATTCAACGATTTTATTACGCTGGGATCTGAGCAAGCCTGTAAAGAAGCCGGTAAAATGTCGGTGGAAGGAAAGGATTATGTCGTTCACGATGGCGATATTATGCACTTCCGCTTTAATGTGTAGAAGCTGACAAATTACAATATTTAAAAGCAGTTTAGTTTTAAACTGCTTTTTTTATGCTTTTTTTTCTCGGAAATCGAATTTCTTTTTGAATTGTCTATTTCTCTCTTTTTTTTGACGAACCCCTGGTGAAAATTAGGGTATACCTGATAAAAAGTAGTTTATTTTGGAATGTGCCGGGTATGCAGGGGGGTGTTTTTTATAAAGTTTAATTTCATTTTGAAATGTAAATATCTGATGTTTGGGTTATTTTGTTAGGCATGTTCTTTTTTAGATGGAAAAGTGTCAGGTGAAGTTTTGTATGTAAGTCAAAAAGCTTATTTTTGACGATCGAAATTTTTAGACTTAAGTAACACGAATAATTTTTGGCATTATGTGTGGAATTGTAGGCGTATTTGATTTAAAGATTGATGCTCAGGAACTGAGAACACAAGTTTTACAACAATCAAAAAAAATTAGACACCGCGGACCGGACTGGTCAGGTATTTATTGCGGTGATAAAGCAATTATTGCTCACGAACGTTTGTCTATCGTTGACCCGGAGTCTGGTGGTCAGCCGTTATACAGTAAAGATAAAAAACTGGTTCTTGGGGTTAATGGTGAGATTTATAATCACCGTGAAATCCGGGAGAGAACAAAAGATAAGTACGAGTACCAAACAGGTTCTGACTGTGAAGTTATTCTGGCTCTTTATAAAGAAAAGGGCGTTGACTTTCTGGATGATTTGAATGGTATCTTCGGATTCGTTTTATACGATGTAGAGAAAGATTTGTACCTCGTAGGTCGTGACCATATTGGTATTATTCCATTGTATATGGGATGGGATGCTCACGGACAGTTTTATGTAGCTTCGGAGTTGAAAGCTCTGGAAGGTTACTGTACCAAAATTCAGGAATTCCCACCTGCCCATTATATGCTAAGCACCGAGGGTGAAGTAAAACGTTGGTGGAATCGTGACTGGATGGACTACGAGAATGTAAAAGACAATACAACAAGTGTTGATGAATTACGTCAGGCTATGGAAGATGCTGTACAGCGTCAATTAATGTCGGATGTACCTTACGGTGTATTACTTTCCGGTGGTTTGGATTCATCAATAACTTCAGCTTTAGCGAAAAAATTCAGTTCGTCACCACTTGAGGGTAGCGGTAAAGAACAAGCCTGGTGGCCTCAGCTGCACTCGTTTGTTATCGGCTTGGAAGGTTCTCCTGACCTAGCTGCTGCGCGTAAGGTGGCAGATCATATCGGAACAATTCACCACGAAATTCATTATACAATTCAAGAAGGTCTGGATGCTATTCGCGACGTAATTTACCACATCGAAACTTACGATGTGACTACGATTCGTGCGTCCACCCCGATGTACTTGCTGGCCCGGGTTATTAAATCGATGGGTATTAAAATGGTATTGACAGGCGAGGGTGCTGATGAGATTTTCGGCGGATACCTGTATTTCCACAAAGCACCGAATGCTGAGGAATTCCATAATGAAACATTGCGTAAAATCAGCAAGTTGAACCTTTACGACTGTTTGCGTGCCAACAAATCGTTAGCAGCCTGGGGTGTTGAAGGTCGTGTGCCATTCCTGGATAAAGAATTTATGGATGTTGCCATGCGCCTGAACCCGGTTGATAAAATGGCCGGAAAAGGAAAGATCGAGAAATATGTTGTTCGTAAAGCATTCGAGAATGTATTGCCGGAGAGCGTAGCATGGCGTCAAAAAGAGCAGTTCTCTGATGGTGTAGGTTACGGTTGGATCGATACACTGAAGCAAATTGCTGTCGATAAGGTTTCGGATGATATGATGAAAAATGCCCACTTCCGTTTCCCGGTAAATACACCAAGATCGAAAGAGGAGTATCTGTATCGTTCAATCTTTGCTGAGCACTTCCCTTCAGATCAGGCTGCAGCATGTGTTCCTTCGGTACCTTCTATCGCTTGTAGTACGGCTGAAGCTTTAGCCTGGGATGCTTCATTCCAAAATAATGCCGATCCATCAGGACGTGCAGTACGTGGAGTACACGAACATGACCTGGAGGATTAAGAACCAAGCTTGTTTTGATTCAATAAAATATACCGACTGTTTTGTCAGTCAATCATTTTGCCAAAAATGAGTGTGAAACCAGTATCTTTTGATGCTGGTTTTTTCTTTTTAAGCTTTTCTGCCAAATCGTAAAATCAGGTGGTAAAGCAGATAGCCGGTTGCTGCACTAAATAAAGCCCAGCAGAAAATGCCATCGCCGATCCATTCAAGAGATTGGGAAAGGGGATTGTTCTCATCAGTTGGCATGCCTGCGGTTGCGAATTGATCCAGCCTGGCATCCGAAACGCCGAAGATTGTATGCCCAACCCGGATAAACGGTAAGAGCAAAATAAGTTGCAACGGAGCAACCAGGTAGTTTACAGCCAATGTGATGTAATAATTGAGCTTAAGCAGGTATGCTGCGAGCAAGCAGAGAATCGTCGTTATGCCAACGATCGGAAAAATTCCCAGGTAAAATCCTGTTAATACGGAAAGTGTTGTTTGAACCGGGGTCGTTGAGCTGAGAACCTGCTGCTTCAAGGAGTTGAACAGGTAAGCAAATTTCCTAAAATACAGTTGAAGGATAGGCATCGCTAATTTTTAGTCATTCAAACTTACCGGGAAGTGATTACATTCCCGTTGATATTTCATTAAAATCCTGCGGTTTTAGATACGAAAAAAGGCCGCTGGTGCTGCGGCCTTTTAATCATGAGTAACAAAAGAAGTTAATTGCATTCTTCTGTATTGCCATCGCTGACAATATTTTACTAAAAATAATGTGCTCTTTAATTGCGTAAAGATAACGATTAACCGTTGTTTTTCTTTATAAAGTGCTGTTTTTTGTGGGCTTTCGTTATTCTTCTATAGCCTGTTGTTTGGCGTGGGTAAACCTACCAATCAATTTCAACTTTGATCCCGTCCGGCGAGTTGTCGAAACTCAGATAATAGGTCCGACTGTTTTCATCCCATTCGGCTTTCATTACTTGCGTTGCTTCCCCTTTCGCATTCGACAGCTTCAGGCTTTTGGGCTTAACAGGTAGCAGTATGCGCATTGCATTCGTTGTGTTTGCCGGGCTCTTGGCAGTAAATGAATACTGATTGTTGCTTACTACTTCGTCGTAGATACGCGCTGCAGCAGCTACTACCTGCGGCTTTCTCGGGTTTTCAACCCGGTTTAAGTTGTACAGAAAAGCCTGGGTGCCGGCCGGAACTTCTTTCTTAGCCAGAACCGGTAGTGTTGGATCGAATAAGTCAATAACAGGGCCGTTGATCGTGAAGGGTTCGGTTTCGGTACTTTCATTCATAACCGATGCAATGTCGAATGGTCCGCGCTGAAGGTAGAAGTGATTTTTAATCTGAAGCGGTTGGCCATATGCCTCTTCCACCACTTGCATGTATTTTTTATCGCCATTGGCTTGCATGACGAACGTTTTTGGATCTGTTTTCATGACCCAAACATGTCCTTTGCCAACCTTAAAATCAGCTTGTTTGCCGGTAGGTGTAATACCCAATAGCTTGAATAGCTGGTCGGCCGGCTTTGCGAACTTTTCATCGCCGGTATTCCACCATTCCATAACCTGTTGATAAGGATCGTCATCGGAGCTGCAGTAAATTAATTTACCTCCGTTTTTCACCCATGCAGCCAATTGTTCGTGGTACTTTTCTTCGAGTGGTTTCATATTCGAGTAGCTCAAGACAAGCACCTGGATGTCCTTCAATGTTTCTTCGTATCCCAGGTTTTCCATATGAACAATTTGCACCGGCACTCCACGTTTGACCAGCGGCATTACCTGTCCGTAAAAGTTGGAGAAGAGCGGATCGCTGTAGTTATTATGGGTTGGGAATTTCTGAAACATCAACGAGTTGGCCATTAATACGCCAATGCCATGTGAACCATCAACTTTGTTGTCTGATTTTGGCATTTGGTTGAGGCTGTTAATCATTACCTGCATTTGTGTTGAGTAGAAGCGTGGAATCAGGCTTGCGCTATCACTGTTTGTTAGCTTGTAAGGGCGGGTATAAATGCGCTCGGGCCAAGGCATCACTTCGTAGTTGTTGATGGTTGGATAAAGTATTTTCGCGGTAAATGTAGCCTCGTAATTCTTTTTGTAGTCGGCCCAGTCACGAACGCCGTCTTCGATGGGGTCGGTGAGCAGAAATACTTTGCGATGGGTAGGCTCCGTCATCGACACCATACATCCGTATTCCAGGAAGGCATTTTCAAATACCCGTTCAGCTTTTACGCCATTGTAATAGTTGGGCGTTCGGGAGGTTCCGGTCCATACCTGGGCAATGTAGCCGTCGATGCTTGGAAGTGATGCAAGGCTTGCCTCGGGACTAACGATTTCCCAGCATGAATAGTTGATCAGCGAATGCGTTGGAATAAAGACTTTCACATCGAGCCCTTTACTTTTGCCATATTCCTTGGCATAGGTGGAAACTTCATCAATCGCATGATAGAACAGATGATATTTCAGCTTATTCGAAAGGTAGGTGTTTTCAGTCGATTCATCTTGTGGCCGCCAAGGGAAGCCATAGTACTTTTGCCAGGCTTTTTTGAAGTGACTGCTGTAACCGGCTCTCGACCAAAACTCGGGTTCTTCCAGATAAATGGTGCTGATTCCTGCATCGATTACCTTTTTAATGATGGCTGATTTCATATAGGCAATGAAGGTAGAATCGGGAACAACATAAGGGCTTTCCGGGCCATGCATAATCTGGCTGCCATCCATTTGAACCTGGGCAATATCTTCATGATTTTTGCCATCCCATTTTCCACCGTAAAAATCGGTATAATCGCCCCAGGCCATTCCCGTCATAAACTGGGTTTTGTAGCCTCGTTTTTTCCACGAATTTAGCCGTTGCTCAAAGGTCATGTCTTTGTGGTCGTTTGCCCCGTACACAATGGCAATGTCCGACTGAACATCAATCTCGGGCATCCAGTAAGTGCTGGTTTGGAAGGCTGTTTTTTCCGGATTTTGCTGCTTGCTTACCGGTGGAGGCGTTTTGCAGTTGGTGCATAAAAATGCTAAAGCCATGCTTGAGGCTACTAAAAATTGAAATCTCATGGTTAATGTGGTATAGGTTAAAAAATAAACAAAGCCGGTTCGATCTAGCCTGGAATGCATTGATCCTGTTCGTGCTGCCTTGCCATGCAGCCTGAATAAATTGGTTTGGCTTGGAGGTGCTTAAAAGTAGCAATAATTGTGTCGTACTACGAAGAAAGAAGACATTTTGCTCCGGATTTAAAGTAATGTTCGAATTAGTGCTATTTTCATCCGAAATAGCGGGGAGTTATTAAATCGCTTGCGAAACTTTGTACATTTGACTCGATTTTAAATCACAATCATAAACCTGAATTCATCCTATGAATTACTTTGGAGAAATAGCGGCTCTCCTGACCGCAGTTTTCTGGACTGTAACCAGTTTGGCATTCGAGTCAGCCGGGAAGAAAGTCGGTTCACTTTCGGTAAACCTGATTCGCCTGGTTCTCGCCTTTTTCATTTATGCGGTTTATACGCAAATTGACCGGGGCATGTGGTTTCCTTTCGATGCCGGACTGGAACGCTGGTTGTGGTTGTCGCTGTCGGGTTTGATTGGGTTTGTGATTGGCGACTTACTCTTATTTCAGGCTTTTATTGTTGTCGGGGCTCGCGTTTCGATGCTTATTATGGCCATGACTCCGCCATTTACGGCTTTCATCTCCTATTTCGTACTCGACGAAGTTTTGTCGCCAATGAACTGGGTGGGAATGGTTGTTACCCTCACCGGAATTTCGATGGTAATTCTCAAACGGGATAATTCGGTCTTGGAAGGAGAGGAGAAAATCCGCAAGCGGCTAACTTCCGCCTACCCGGTCTATGGAATTTTGTTGGCCTTGGGTGGAGCCCTTGGGCAAGCCAGTGGTTTGGTGCTCAGTAAAAAGGGTATGGGCGATTACGATGCCTTTGCCGCTTCTCAAATACGGGTACTCACCGGATTAATCGGCTTTGCCATTTTGGTGGCTGTCTTAAAACGCTTTGGGCGGGTGTGGAATGCCGCTAAAGATCTTTCTGCGATGAAGCGGATCGGTTTGGGCTCCTTTTTCGGGCCGTTTCTCGGTGTTGCCTTTTCGCTGCTTAGTATTCAGCATACTAAAGCGGGGATTGCCGCAACGATTATGGCTATTGTTCCGGTATTGATTATTCCGCCTGCGATCCTGATCCTGAAAGAAAAAGTGAACATGAAAGAAGTCATTGGTGCTGTAATTACAGTTGGCGGCGTGGCTATTTTCTTTCTGTAGGCAGAAATCTTTCGGTTCCGCTTCCTTATTTTCCAGCATTGCTTAATTATATTGAAGCTTCTCTTAATTATCTTCCAGTTCCCCTTAATTGGTAAACAGTTCTACTTATTTATCTTCCAGTTTCTCTTATTTATATTGAAGCTCCTCTTATATTTCTTCCAGTTCTCCTTATTTATATTGAAGCTCTTCTTAATTTTATTCCAGATCTACTTATAAAGTATTAAGAAAAGCTTATAGATCTTTAAGCAAAGCTTATAAAAAAATAAGTATCGCTTATAAATCTTTAAGTAAAGCTAATAAACTATTGACGAAAGCTGGAAAAACGGAGAACCAGCATTAAAGTCAGGTCGGTAACAAAGGATCCGATCTTTTGAAGAGATTGGATCCTTATTTCCCAATGAATCACCAACAGGGATGAAAGCTGAAGATTTCCCAAACATCCGGTTAGCATCGTTATCACGGGGTATCCGGTTATCTTAAAAACAACTTTACATCCTGGCGTTATGGTGTTCAGTGACTTTCACCGAAAAAGAAAAGCCGCAAATTGCGGCTCTCTGTTGTTATTTTAAGGTCGATTTTAGCAGGAAGTAACCACCGATGCCGGCTACAATGGAGCCCATCAGGATCCCAATTTTGGAAGCATCAATAAATGCCTGATTGTCGAAAGCCAGGTTCGTGATGAAAAGCGACATGGTAAAGCCAACACCTCCTAATAAGCCGGTTATAATTAGCTGCCTGAAGGTGGTGTTTTCCGGTAAGCTGGCTAGTTTAAGTTTGATGGTCAGGAAGGATAACAGGCTGATGCCAATTACGTTTCCAAGGATAAGGCTTGTTGCAATGATGAATGAAAGATCCAGGTTGGCAAAGCTTTCCGCATCAATTTTTACACCGGCATTGGCAAAGGCAAAAATGGGCATAATCACGAATGCCACCCAGCCGTGCAGCTTATTCTCCAGGTGTTGCAATGGCGACTGAACCTGGTCGGTCAGCTCATCCATTTGGTCAACGGCACCCATCTGGTCGTGTGTCAGGGTATATTTTGAATGAAGCTTGCTGCTCATGCCTTTAAATTCGGCCAAAGCCTCCTGCATCTTATCCTGGAAGTGTGTGATTTTTATATTTTTTCGAATAGGAATAGCAAATGCTACCAATACCCCAGCCAGCGTTGCATGGATTCCTGATTTCAGGAAAAGAACCCAGATGATAATACTGATCAGGAAATAAAAATACTTGTTGTATAGTCCGTAGTAGGTTAAGGCCAGCAGGAACAGGAAAAGCCCGATTGCACTTAGAATGAGCATTAACTGGATCGATGAGCTGTAAAAAATGGCAATAACAAGAATTGCTCCCAGGTCGTCGACAATAGCAAAGGCAGTTAGAAATATTTTCAAGGAATAAGGAACTTTCTTGCCCAGTAGTTTCATAATTCCCAGGGTAAAAGCGATATCGGTTGCCATGGGGATTGCCCATCCCTGGTGTGTTTCGGAACTGTTGTTCAGGGTCAGGTAAATGATTACGGGAACGATCATTCCACCGATTGCTGCAAAGACAGGGAGGCTGGCTTTACGGAAACTGGATAATTCACCGATCAGGACTTCGCGCTTAATCTCCAGGCCAATTACAAAAAAGAAAATGGCCATTAGTCCGTCGTTAATCCAGAGTATGAGCGATTTGGAAAGGATGAAGCTTCCGATGCCAAAGGTTAGTTTTTGATGGAGTAAGGTGAAATATTCATCGTAAAATCCCAGGTTTACCAGTACCAGGGTAAGCAGTGTTACACCCAGCAATAAGATACTCGAAGAACTTTCTTGTTTAAAAAACCGATCGAACGGATCGGTAATGAATTTCATTGGAGACATAATAGGATAATGGTTTAATGTCCTTTGTTTCCGGACAATTGTTCTGTTTTTTGTTTGTTTTCTGATCTTAAAAATACAAAATAAGACTTCGGCTTTGAACTTGAAAGAACCGAAATCCGATTTAATGATTAGCTAACAATGTATTGCATCGAAAAGTTGAATGCAAGAGGAGAGTTATGGGTATTTTGAGCCTTGGGGCTTTTGTGTTGAGGAGTACTAGTCCGGATTATTTGAGGTAATTAAGTCGGCAATTTGTGCCTGGCTGGCAGCGATCACATCTTGCGGGGCTAATTTTAGTTGTAAGCCTCTTTTCCCACCGCTAATGTAGATTTTATCAAACTGAAGGCAGCTTTCGTGGATGAAAACCGGGAAATGTTTTTTCATACCGATTGGAGTGCATCCTCCGCGGATATAGCCGGTTATAGGAAGTAATTCTTTCATGGCGATCATTTCCGCTTTTTTATTTCCCGATACTTTAGCAGCCCGTTTCAGATCGACCTCCTCGTCTCCCGGAATTACGCATACAAAGATGCCATTATTGGTTCCCCGAAGAACCAGGGTTTTAAAGATTTGCTGAATGTTCTGTCCCAGCTTCGAGGCCAGTGTTGTTGCACTTAAATCCGATTCGTCAACTTCATAGGCCAATAGTTCGTAGTTGATTTTTTGTTTGTCGAGTAAGCGCGAGGCATTTGTCTTTGCCGGTGTTTTCATGCGATCTGTAATTTGGCCTGTAAAGTTAGTAAAAGAGGATAAAGCCAGCAGGGGGTAGTAATAAGTAAAGGTTATTTGTTTAGGTATAATCATTCCGGATTAACAGTTTCGAGGGTTTAAATTTTGTAGTTCGTTGATTTTTCACTCCCTTTGTGTCCGAATATTGGCAGGCTTGAATTTTCATCTTGGATTGTCTGCTTTATTTGATTAAATTTAGACCATAATTGGAGATGAGTTCTGCATTGATGCTGAGTTTCTTCCGTAAGTAGTGCTGGCTGCTCTTTTCGAATCCAATTTAGAATAATAACACCGGGTTTAGGAAAACCAGATGATCAAACTCATCTGAAGATCGGTTTTTAATCAGCCCTTTGCACGATAAAGGCAATTCGCTTGTTACATCCTTCCTGTTTGAGGTCCTGACCCGACCAAAAAGATAAATTTTATATATGGGTAGATCACAAGAATCATTTCAAAAAAAAGAAGTAAGAAACAAAAAAGAGAAAAAACGCAAAGAAAAGGAAGCAAAGCGTTTAGCACGCAAGGACAGCGACAAGCCCAATAGTTTGGACGATATGATCGCTTATGTCGACGAGAATGGTATGATTACAGATACTCCGCCGGATCCGGATAAGAAGACTGAAGTTAATGTTGAGGATATTGTCATAGGAGTGCCGAAAGAGGCGGATCTGGGGCCGGAAGATTTAATTCGCAAGGGAACTGTAACGTTCTTTAATCAAACAAAGGGATTTGGTTTTATCCGTGACGGACAAAGCGGTGAGAGTTTGTTTGTTCACGTCAATAATATTACAGAGCCAATTACTGAGGGTAATTCTGTTTCGTATGAAATGGAACGCGGACCTAAAGGAATGATGGCTGTGAATGTAAAAGTTAACCGCTAGCATTTGTTACCAGTTAATATGCGATAAATTCAAGCAGGGCAGAAGCTCTGCTTTTTTTATTTTGTGAAGTTGATTTCTGATCGATTGGTTATTTGTTTTTGTCTACTTCCAGCGATTCAAACTGCAAGGCTACTTTCTCTAAACTTTCAACCGATCCCACTACGGTTACCACATCTCCTTTGCGTAAGCGGGTATAACCATGGGTAATGATAATGGAACCATTGCGCTTCACCGAGAGAATGAGTACATCTACCGGCAAGCGGAGATTGCGAAGAGCAACACCAAATAAACTTTCGTCTTCAACAGTAACATCGAGTGTATCTTTATCCGGCTCCATACCCATTAACAAGGAGGTAGCCAATGGTGATCGAACAAAGTGCTGAAGAAGATTCACAAAGGCAGTTGATGGATCGATGACTAAGGCGCCCAACTCATAAAAGCTTTTGAGGTTCTTCCGATCCGACAAGCGAACAATGACCACTTTTTTGCCAATATGCTCATAAATCCACTCGGTAATCCGGTAATTCCCCCGGTCGGAATGCAAGAGTACAAAAGTGTCGAAACGCTTTAAATTTAAGCTTTCCAAGGTTTCCGCTTTCAGTCCGTCAATGTGGTATATTTTTACGCCGGGTATTTCATCGGTCTTGTTTGCCGGCTTTCGGGTGGCAATCGAAACGGTCCAGTTGTTTTTTAGTAGTTCGTTGGATAGGGCAACCGATTGATTTTCGTATCCAAAAATCAGTACCCGGTGTGAATGGTCGTAATGATCCCGGGCCAGGTTCCTGTTTTCGCCCACCCGTTTGATGGCCCACTTGAACAAGGGAGGCCCTACAAGTTGATTGATGATGATCACCGCGATGATAATTGTGGCCAACTCATTACCCCATTTCGGGAAGCTGGTGGCTACCACTATTACCAAAGCCAAACTAACTCCAGCCTGGGTAACATAGGGCATCCAGCCAATACGTTTGAATATTTTCGGATCGCCGGCTATGGTCCCTCCGAGCCAGGCCCCTCCAATCATTCCAATCAAACGGATGGCAAAAAACAGTAAGGCAATCTTCCAGGTATCAGCTAAAATATCGAGCGACATCATGGCTCCGGCAAGGGTGAAGAATGCGGCATAAATAGCGGGGCCAACCTTTTCAACTGCTGCCTGAAATTCAATTCGCAGGGCAGTGTAGTTTACGATGACAAAGCTAATTGTTATGCAGACCAGCAAAGGCTCGATGTGTATTTCGAATGGCAAATAAATTTCACTTAAGTGAAGAATGAAATGAGAGAGCGGGTAAATCAAATAGCCGAAACTAAGAAGGACTGCAATTTTGATGTATTGGTGTAGTTTGAAGGAAAAGATAAACCCGATAACCTTTGATAAAAGGACGCCCAGGAAGAATGTTGCCGTAAGTTCAACAAATAACTCAATCAGCAGAAAATAGTTTAGCTCGATTCCTTTTACCAGGTTGTCGGCAATCGATAAACAAATAGCAAACAAGAGGATGACCAGTACATCTTTAATAACGGTTACACTGATTGCTGTTTTTGTAAACCGTCCTTTTGCCCGCATTTCATTAATAATCGCAATGGCCGAGGAGGGCGAACGTGCAACAAATATGGTTCCCGTTAAAAGGGCAATAGCCAGGATGTTATTATGTGATAGGTTTGACAGGAACGGAATTAACGGAGCAAGGAACAGAATGGCCAGCACACCCACGGCAAAGGTAATTACGAACTGTCCCAGGGTATTCCAGAAAATGCTCTTCAGGCTACTGCGGATTTCTTTAATGTACAGCTCTACGCCTGCAGCAAAAGCAATGTAAGAGAGCGAAAATTCATTGACAATTTGAAGATTCAGAATCGATTCGTCGGATACTAATTCCAGGAAAAACGGCCCGGCAATAACTCCCGAGATCAGGAAGCCGGTAATAAGGGGCAACCTTATCTTTTGGAAATACTTTGCTACATGAAAACTCCCGATTACAATCCAGAGGAAGGCCAGAAGGAAAAAGAGAAAATGTTCGAACTGCAGCATCTTATTCTTTTTTCTAAGATACCTTTTACAATGTAAAAAAGCAAAAGTGGTTTTTGGGGGATGTTATGCCATCCGTTTAGCTTGTCAGGCGATGACTTGTTCTGCTTTTAAGAAGCGAATGTTTTTCATCCTTGACCAGGCTAATCGGTTACGTTGTTTGTATAACCACAAGGAGCCCAAATCGAGCAGGAAATAAAAAAGGCTGATGCCACTGGGCGGATTGGCGCTTTTAAAAAACGGGATAACACCCCATGCTGTATGTGGCCAGCTCCAGCATTGGTAGCTTGTTCCGATAATTTCGAGATATGCCACAACCAGATACATGCTTAAATAGAACAGGCGTTCACGGTGTCTTTTTCGAAGAACATAAAGGACAGCCATCGACATGACAAATCCAAAAATGTCGCCAGCTAAAATGAGGAAGAGGGAGGAGTAAAGTATAATGAAAAGCGTTAGCAGCTTCTCTATTTTTCGGCGTTGAGCTTTAATAATGGGCTTTTTACAGAAATTCATGGTCGCAATCAGAACCACGGCATGACCGGGAGGGACGTAATGAGGAACATTTCCTAAGCGGTAATGGTACATTCCGAGTCCCAGAGACAGGAAGTATTCACCTAGAAATCCGATGATAACAGCATAGACCATTTGCTCTCTCAACCTTGATCCGGACTTGTAAAAAAGAACGCCAAAACCAATGAGCATCACCAGCGTAGCTAAGTCCTGCTTTGGGAAATAGAAATCAACCATAAAACGGCTATCAAGAAACAAACCGAAAAGGATAAATAGAAATAAATAGCCCAAGGTTGTAAAGGATGCTGAGAAAAGTTGCGTAGCCGTTGCTTTTTTCATGCTGTAAATATAAGAGGCTATGTTTATTTTGAGAAAGTTGAAGAGCCGTAAAACGCATTTATTGTTGGTGTGTTAACTCATGAGATCAAGGATGAACTGAGGCTTTTCCGTTAAATCGATGAGTGGAAGGGAAAGGTAGTTTCGGAAATGTCCTAAAAATTGTTTTATTGTGTGGTATTGACAAAATGAAAAACAGAAGTGATGAAGAAACTAATTTTCGTGGGGCTATTGTTGTTTGCATTAATAGCACGGGGGCAGGGTGTGAAAAATTATTTAAACGAATCGGATGCTGATTTTGAGCAGCGTATGCAATGGTTTACAGATGCTAAATTCGGTATGTTTATTCATTTTGGATTGTATTCCGAATTAGGAGGTGTTTGGAAAGGAGATACTGTTAAGGGATATTCTGAGTGGATTCAGGGGACCTTGAAGATTCCTTCATCCGAGTATTCGAAACTGATAAAAACATTCAATCCGAAAGATTTTGATGCTGATTTTATTGTGAAAACAGCCAAAGAGGCAGGCATGAAATACATCGTGATAACTTCCAAACATCACGAAGGCTTTTGCTTGTGGGATAGTGATTATACGGACTATGATGTGGCATCCACTCCCTTCAACAGAGATATTCTGGCAGAGTTAAGTGCTGCATGCAAAAAGTACGGAATTCGTTTCGGGACTTACTATAGCATTATTGATTGGCATCATCCAACGCAACTTCACCTTTATGAGAAAGATGTTCCGGCTCCTCAGGATTCAACCTGGAGAGATGAGTATGTTACTTATTTGAAAAACCAGGTTCGTGAGTTGGTTGAAAAGTATGACACGGATATTTTGTGGTTTGACGGCGATTGGGTAGACTGGTGGAACAATGAGCTGGGAATTGATCTTTACAATTATATTCGATCGTTGAAACCTTCTATTATCATTAACAACCGGGTAGCTAAAAGAGCAATCTTTAAAAAGGATTTTGGTACTCCGGAGCAGGAGCATTTAGCTAATGCTGTTAATTACAAATGGGAGGCATGTTATACGATGAACGATTCGTGGGGCTACAAGAAGGGTGACAACCATTGGAAATCGGCCGAAGAGATTGTTGAAAAGTTGCACGATATTAATTCAAAAGGCGGGAATCTCCTGTTGAATGTCGGGCCGGATGGTTTAGGAAGGATACCGGAGCCGAGCGTTGCGATTTTGAAAAAGGTTGGAGAACTTTTAAGAGAAGGGAAATAACCGAATAAAATAAAAGCCGCCTCCAAATGGAGCGGCTTTCACTTTTATCATGTAGGAAATACTTATTTCTTCGCAATGTAGTCAGCGATCCAGTCACCAACTTCAGAGGTGCTGTACGACTTGCCTTCTGCGATATCGGTTGTAACAATACCTTCCGCCATTGAAGCATCAACAGCTTCGCGGATCAGTTTTCCTTCTTCCATCAGGTCGAAGGCATATTCGAACATCATGGCAGCCGACAGGATTGTTGCAATCGGGTTCGCGATGTTTTTACCGGCAGCTTGTGGGTAAGAACCGTGGATCGGCTCGAATACCGAAGTGTGGATCCCCATTGAAGCAGAAGGCAACAGACCCAAAGAACCGGTAATTACACTGGCTTCGTCAGTCAGGATATCACCAAACATGTTTTCAGTAACCATTACGTCGAAGTTTTTCGGCCACTGGATGATTTGCATAGCAGCGTTATCAACAAACATGTACTCTGTTTTGATGTCCGGGTAGTTGGGAGCCATTTCCTGAGCAACTTCGCGCCACAGGCGTGAGCTTTCCAATACGTTTGCTTTGTCAACAACAGTCAGTTTCTTATTCCGTTTTCCTGCAAATTCGTAAGCCAGTTTCAGAATACGTTCTACTTCCTCACGCGTGTAAACACAGTGGTCGTAAGCTGTATTTCCGTTGTCAGCACGTCCTTTATCACCAAAGTAAATACCACCGGTTAATTCGCGGATGGCAACAAAGTTGGCACCTTCAACCAACTCGCGGCGAAGTGGTGATTTGTGCAATAATGATTCGAATGTTTCAACCGGGCGGATGTTGGCATACAAGCCTAACTTTTTGCGCATGGCCAATAAGCCTTGCTCCGGACGGACCGG
This sequence comes from Mangrovibacterium sp., assembly GCF_059905295.1. Classification (NCBI taxonomy): domain Bacteria; kingdom Pseudomonadati; phylum Bacteroidota; class Bacteroidia; order Marinilabiliales; family Prolixibacteraceae; genus Mangrovibacterium; species Mangrovibacterium sp. Next base: position 2,764 of record NZ_JBZQJF010000299.1, on the reverse strand, counting down.
TGCTTTAGGGTTGTTGTCGAATTTTGGGTCTCCGATAGCACCGAAAAGAACGGCATCAGCTTTCATACAAACATCGTGCGTTGCTTCCGGGTAAGGATCACCTACCTGGTCGATAGCAGTAGCACCTGTTAAGGCAAATTCATATTCTAATTCATGATTGAATTTTTCAGCGATCGCTTTCACTGATTTCATCGCCTGATCAACAATCTCAGGACCGATTCCGTCTCCTGGGAGAACAGCTAATTTTAACTTCATCTTATAATCGTTTCAAAATATATTTAATGTACTAGTCAACTTTTTCGTTATACGTATGCTCAATCAGGTTCAGCATGCGGATGGTTGCTTTGATAGCGGCGGCCGTTTGGTCGGGAGCAAGAGCCCGTGTTTTAAATTCGCGATCTAATTCCCAAATAATGACTGTTTCGACCAAAGCGTCGGTGTTTCCTCCCGGTGGGATGGTTACAGAGTAGTCGAGCAATGTCGGGAATGGTTTCTTCAGTTTGGCGTAGATGCTTTTAACGGCTTTCATAAAAGCATCGTATAAACCATCACCTGATGAAGAGGCTTCGTACGACTTCTCGTTTATTTTGATGCTGACTGTTGCGGAAGGGCGTAGGCCCATCGCATGTGTCAAAGCATAATTGTTGATCGTGATGCGTTGTTCAACACTCTCCTGAAGAACGTCGGCCACAATGTAAGGAAGATCTTCGGCTGTTACCGTTTCTTTGTGGTCGGCTAATTCAATAACCCGGTCGGTTACAATCTTCAAAGCCTCGGGTGTTAACTCGATACCTAAATCTTCCAGGTTGGCTTTAATGTTGGCCTTACCAGAGGTTTTGCCCAATGCATAGCTGCGGGTACGCCCAAAACGCTCGGGAAGAAGATCGTTGAAGTAGAGTTTGTTTTTGTTGTCGCCATCGGCATGTACGCCGCTGCATTGGGTGAAGACAAACTCGCCAATCAGTGGTTTGTTGGTCGGAATGCGAATGCCGGAGAAACTTTCTACAACTTTCGAAATCCGGTTCAACATGGTTTCGTTCACCTTTGTTTGCATGCCCATATGGTCTTTCACGGTTGCAATAACACTTGAAAGAGGAGCATTACCGGCACGTTCACCCAGCCCGTTAACGGTTGTGTGAATACAGTTAATTCCGGCTTTCAGGGCATAAAAAACATTGGCAATAGCCAGGTCGTAGTCGTTGTGAGCGTGGAAATCGAATTGTACATCCGGATAAGCATCAATCATTTCTTTGCAATAGCCGAACGTCTCTTCCGGATCCAGAATACCTAAGGTGTCCGGCAGCATAATTCGTTGCACGTTCATCTTTTTCAGGTTTGAAATCATGAAATGAACGTAATCTTTCGAGCTACGCATGCCATTTGACCAGTCCTCCAGGTAAACATTGACTGTAATACCTAATTCGGAAGCGTAATTAATTGAATTTTGAATGTCTGTAATATGTTGTTCCGGCGTTTTGCGTAGTTGGTGTGTTACATGGTTTAGCGACCCTTTACACAGCAGGTTCAATACTTTACCGCCGGCACGGTCTATCCAATCCAGTGAAGTTTTACCATCAACAAAACCGAGTATCTCAACCCGACCAAGATGGCCTTTTTCGGCAGCCCATTCCATAATGCGTTGTGCCGCCTTGAATTCTCCTTCCGAAACCCGGGCTGAAGCAATTTCAATCCGGTCGACTTTCACATCCTCTAATAAAACTTTGGCTACGCTGAGCTTCTCGGTATCGGTAAACGATACGCCCGAGGTCTGCTCACCATCACGCAAAGTTGTGTCCATGATTTGCAGGGTGCGTTCGGCAAATGCGCCTGATTTTACCGTCATGTTTTATTATTCTCCTTTAAGCCTTCTGTAAATAATTTCTTCAAAACAGCTGCCGGGCAGCTGCGTCTGTCAAAAAGAAAAGCAGAGATTGCTGCAACGGTTACAGTGGAATCTCTGCTTTTGTTGCATTATTTTTCAAATGCAGCGATCTTGTCTTTTAAGCCGACGAGATAGTCGATATCATCAAGCCCGTTTTGCAGGCAGTGCTTTTTATAAGCATTGATGTCGAATGACTCTGATTCACCAGTTGCTTTGATTGTAAACGTTTGGCTTGGCAGGTCAACTTCAAACTCAGCATTTGGATTTGCATCGATTGCTGTAAAGATTTTCTCTAAGAATGCAGGACTAACCTGAACCGGAAGCAATCCGTTATTCAACGAGTTTCCTTTGAAGATGTCAGCAAAGAAGCTTGAGACAACCACGCGGAAACCATAGTCGTAGACAGCCCATGCTGCGTGTTCGCGGCTCGATCCGCTACCAAAGTTTTTACCGCCAACCAGGATTTTACCGGTGTATTTCGGGTTATTCAATGCAAAGTCGGCAACAGGTTGGTTGCTCTTGTCGTAACGCCAGTCACGAAATAAGTTATCGCCGAATCCTTTACGCTCAACAGCTTTCAGGAAGCGAGCTGGGATAATCTGGTCTGTATCCACGTTTTCAATCGGCAGTGGAACAGCCGGAGATACTATTTTTGAAAATTTATCGTATGCCATTTTTTTAGAATGTTAGAATTTTAGACTATTAGATTTTTAGAAAATGAAATCCTTAAAACTCTAATCTTATAAAAACTCTCTCGGGTCTGTGATAACACCTGTTACCGCAGCGGCTGCAGCTGTCAGCGGGCTGGCCAGCAATGTGCGTGCACCTGGTCCCTGACGACCTTCGAAGTTACGGTTCGAAGTAGAGACAGCGTATTTGCCT
>NZ_JBZQJF010000298.1:0-1618 GCF_059905295.1 Mangrovibacterium sp. | reverse complement strand
TTCCTCAGGAAAGAAAAATTGAAGCGGTATAAAGTCTTCATGCGAATCGATTGAGCATTTCAATTCTTTATTCCATGATGGATATACAGTCGGTTCAGAAAAATTAACCGCAGGATGCACATCATGTGCAATATACTGCTCACCGTCTATTTCTGCGTTAACGTCATAAGTGAACATCGGTTCTTCTTCTGCTACGGCTCCATGAGAAGCATCAGGAGAGGTTTTAGATTTAAAGTCACACATCTGCATTACCTACTTAATAATTAGTGAATAATCGCCGGTTACGAGCTCTACACCGTCACATTTTACTGCGCCGCTTTCAATATCTTTTTTTAGCAACGTTTTATCTACTGTTTCAGAAACAGAAACCACAACATATTCATCTGGAATTTTCGATTTGTCTATCACGCTTAGGCTTGTGCGTCCTTTACGAAAATAACCATTGAACATCCCAGTATCAAATTTTTTCTGGCCTATGTTTTCCAATCCAACACGCAGATTATTGGTGATGTTATTAACCTGGTTATCTTTGCGAGTTTTAAGATCGGATAACCGGTCAATCTCAGCCTGAATCATTTCCGACTCACGGATCATTTTATTGCGAACTTTGCAATAATCATTGATCTTATCGTTAAGTTCACCGGCCATTCCTTCGAAAGTATCAGCTGCATCTTCCTGTGTAAGCTCACCAGATTCGACGAGCTTTTCAAGTTCCTTTTGCTGAGCTGTTAATTCAAAAATACTACTCATTAGTTGATTCCTCTTTATCGGCTTCATTCATTTTTTTTAGTTCTTCGATTCGAGCACTACGAGCGGCGTCAAATGCTTTTATTCCCTTAGTATCGCCAACTTTTGTAGCTTTACGGACATGACCGGTAAACGTCGTCTGAATGGCTTTTACGGTGTTTAATGACGCATAAACATCAATAGCCTTAACTTTCCACTTGGCATATTCTTCGGCCTCATCGATGGTTTCTTTTTCAAGCTGTTCCTGGATAACTTCGCCAACAACGTTTGATGCATATTCAGAGTAATTTGGATTATCGTAATAGCCCTTGAAAATATCGGCATTAAATCCAAGTTCTGACAAACCTTTTGTCATTGCATCTGTACGAACTTTTTTGATAGCCTCGTTATCAACTCTCATGTACTGGTCAGGTTTACCACGCTTAACAACGGCTGATTCCATTATGGCCGCAGCGATTGGGATTTCTCCCCGGTCGCCTTCATAGTTAAAGAACATGACAGCGGTATATTGAAGCATCACTTCACCGTTAGATAGGTTAATACGGTCATACGTTTCTGAGCCAACAACTACGCCCCATTTAATCCCTTGGATGCCAAAAACTTCAGTTGCCTTTTCTTTCTGGAAAATAGCTTTAACAGTTGTACGGGTCTGTCCTGACACTGTCGCAGGTTTAACGTGTTCTGGTGGAGTAGTTTCCACTGACTTCCACAATTTAAGATTGTCCATGTCAATCACCTTATCGTTACTTGCGGAACTCTGAAAGAGCGCGGCTCAAGTCCATGCTTGCACGCTTTGCGGCTGCGACTTCTTTGAATTGATATTTATAACCGCCTTGATCTATCTCTTTCTCTAAAGCAGAAATTGATTCTT
>NZ_JBZQJF010000297.1:0-1626 GCF_059905295.1 Mangrovibacterium sp. | reverse complement strand
GTTTATAAGGTCGGAGATCAAAGCGGCCAGTGTTCGGATCATTCAGAAAACTTGTGGGCTTATTCATTTCAAGCATAGATTTTAGCTACCCGATACATAAAGAATGGTGTGTCATTTACACCTCTCAGACAAGCTCGAAAAGCTTTCAGTTTTGCATTGAAGGATTCTGCAGATGCGTTGGTACTTCGGTTGTCAAAGAAGTTTAATATTTCCCGGTAGTGAGTGTAAATGGTTGCCGAAATGGAGTTAAAGGATTTAAATCCAGAGTCAGTTACATGGTTGTACCAATGAGCAAGCTTTGTGAATGCGATTCCCTTTTCTTTTGTTTTCGAGAAGATTAACCGGAGCCTGTGTGTTAGGTCATAAGCCAGTTTTATGTCCGGGTACTGAGCAAATAAAATTGTTGCCCTTTGTTTTTGTGAGGTAGTCCATTTTTCTGCGGATTTAAATAACAGGTAGCGGCTACGTGCCAATAGTTGCTTTTTTGTATCCCCGTTATCGAACCGGAAAGGAATGTATTCGGTCTTCTCCCAGCGGGCATTATCCAGATCGTTGGTTTCTTCATTAATGGCATCCCAGCGATGGGCAATCCGCATTTCCTGAAGGGCATCATACGCTAACTTTTGAACATGAAAACGGTCGACCACCTTTACGGCACTGGGGAAACATTGCCTGGCGATTTGATTCATAGAACCGGCCATATCTAAAGTGATTTCTTCGACCTTTAATCTTAGTTTTTCCGGGATCTTTTTCAGAATGGCTATAACTTCTTCTGCTTTGGTGCCTTTTATAATGGCAATTAGCGTTCCTTTACGTCCCTTTCCTGCTTTATTGGTGACAATTGTATATAACTCGCCCTGTGATAATGAGGTCTCATCAATACTGAGATGCCTCCCTATATTGTCAGGAAACAGGATCCACCTGTTTGCATGTGATTTCTGATTCCATTGGCGGTAGTCACTTAAGTGCTCTTTGTATTGGGTTGAAAACAGGTTCCCGTTGATGGTATAAAACTTCTCCAGCGAGTTACTGCTGATCGGGTATGAATCCAAGTAATCCTTTTAAAAAAGTCGCAAAACCTTTGGTCATGCGGGTTCCCTGGGCAACGCTGTTCCAGTCACGGCTAACAACCTGTTCTGTTGATTCTATCAGCCAACGCCTACGTCTGATATGTAAAAACAAGGGCTTATCCCGTAGTGGGAAATCCTGAATACTGATCGGTGCATGAAAGCCCTTTGATGTTAGCTTGTCCGATTCAAAGCCGGCTGGCTTTATGTCTTTTTCCTCCAGGTAAACATGAACCTTACCATCTTTTTCTTCAAGGTTAGTCACCTGAAAATAATCAAATAACTCTTCGGGTAAAATGAGACGAATTAGGGTACTGTATTGATTGCTTTGCTCTGACATTTCTTTCTTTCAATTATCAAGCGCAAAACTCTCAAATTTATTTCTACCCCACAAGTTTATGAAGTGATCCCTTTTTAAGCCGGGAAATTCTGGGGAAAAGTCTTGAAACGAAAAAAGGATGTCAAAATTGACATCCTTTGTTTTGGGTGGAAGACCGGTCTCGAACCGGCGACCTTCGGAACCACAATCCGACGCTCTAACCAACTGAGCTACAACCAC
>NZ_JBZQJF010000296.1:0-2189 GCF_059905295.1 Mangrovibacterium sp. | reverse complement strand
GGCAAGCAGACAGGGAAGATTTTTAAGAAAGCTCTAATAAGCATAGCTCATTGACAGACTGAAACAGAAGTTTGGACTGCCTGTAAAGCTTGCTGTTGAGAAATTACCATGGCGCTTTACAAAAGCGCACCAGCGGGGGGAGTTGTTTTATGTCCCAGCGGGACTTTATTTGGGTAGTCAGTAATTAGGATGGGCAGTCTTGTCCCGTACGGGACAAAATTAGTGATGGCTGGCTGTTTCTACCCAAATTCAATGCCTCCGGCATTTAGTCCCCTACCTGTATAAGCGCAGCGGTAACGACGAGTCAAGTTGTCTGGCGTTTGTAACGACAATTACATGAAAGGGCACGCTATACAAGCACGCCAGCAAGTGAAGTGTTTTAGGGATCGGATCTCTTAACAAGATCGGATCCCCGGGCATATCGCAAAGCTCCTCCTCCCCTAGCAACCACATGATACTATTGGCCTACAGCAAGTCACTGAATTTCGCAAAGGGTACTGCACGGCATATTTTAAGGCAATTTTAAGAATTGGCAAAGATCTCATTAAGGATCACAACTGTTTATTTGCCTTATAAAACATTAAAAAAGAATATCATGATTGACTTAACACATCTTCACCCTATGATTGTCCACTTTCCTATTGCCCTCCTTATCGTTGGCTTCATAACGGACTTAGTCAGTTTATTTCTGAAACAGGATTTTTGGGAAAAAGCTGGTTTATATTTACTAATTTTAGGAGCATTAGGAACCATTGCGGCACTGCTAAGCGGCGAACAAGCAGGGAGTGGTATTGCAGAACAAGGACTGCTGAAACAAGCCATTGAACAACACGAAGGGGCCGCCGATCTCGCAGTATGGTTAATTTCTGCAACAGCGATCATTCGTATTGCACTGATTTTATGGAAGAAATATACCGGAGCCTTTAAGATTGCTGCATTAATCTTGTTCTTTTTAAGTGTTGGAGCAATTGCACGGACAGGCTATTACGGTGGAAAACTGGTTTACGAACATGCTGCCGGCGTTGAGCTTAACCTTGGTTTCAATTTTGGTTCCTCATTGGAACAATGATACTGATGACTACAACATATGCGAATACTAGTTATTGAAGATGAACCCGGAATCCTTTCATTTATCAAAGAAGGACTGAAAGAAGAAGGCTTTGCTGTTGATGGAGCTGCCGATGGAACTACGGGACTAGAGATGGCCCTGGTTAACGATGGTGAATATGATTTACTATTGGTCGATTGGATGCTTCCGGGGGTAAGTGGGATCGAAATTTGTCGTCAGGTTCGAAAGAACAAGTCACAGGTGCCTATTATCTTTTTAACAGCCCGCGATACGGTTCAGGATACTGTTTTTGCCTTGGAAATGGGGGCAAACGACTATATCCGGAAACCGTTTTCTTTTGAAGAGTTACTGGCAAGGATCAGGGTACAACTACGCAGTAAAAACGAAGAGAGCAATCAGCTCCTCCATGAAGATGTGGTCATGGATCTCAATAAACATCAGGTTTTTATTGCCAACACAGAGGTTGTATTGACCCAGAAAGAATTCTCGTTACTGGAATTCCTGATGCGCAATATTGGAAAGGTATGCTCCCGGACAAGCATCATTGAGCATGTTTGGGATATTCATTTCGATTACGACACCTCGGTAATTGATGTGTATATCAATGCCCTTCGAAAGAAACTGGATGACGATAAAGACAAACGCCTGATTCGCACAATTCGGGGAGTTGGTTACATTATTAGTAATGAATGAAAACACATAGCTTTAGCAAACGGATTGCACTCAACTTTATGGCAACAACGGCAATCCTCATTATTCTTATTTTTTCGTCGATTTACCTGGTCGTTTTTCGAACGGTGTATCAGCATCTGGACAACGATCTGGAAGCAGAATACCAGGAAATATCCAACAGCATCGTCATTCTGGACAATCAACTGATTTTTGCCAACAAGGGCGAGTGGAATGAACCTGAGCATGCTCAAATCGAAGTTAATCCAACTTTCATTCAGGTAACAGATACTACAGGACAAGTTCTAAAGCGTTCAGCCAATCTGCGACAAAGTGAACTGTCAATTCTGAAGAATGAGGAACAAAAATCCTTTTTTGATTCGAAGCTTTCCGGCAGCGGAGTTCGGCAACTTCAGGTTGTTTTGAAAGACGAAAATAATCGAAAAGCCGG
>NZ_JBZQJF010000295.1:0-4533 GCF_059905295.1 Mangrovibacterium sp. | reverse complement strand
TTTGGTGGATTTGAAATAGCGATGATGGCTGGTGCTATGCTTGAGGCTAAAAAACAGGACATGGTTATCCTGGTCGATGGCTTTATTACAACGGCAGCTTGCCTCACGGCCATTCAGTTTGATGCTTCGGTTCGCGAAAACTGCATCTTCTGTCATTCGTCAGAAGAGCAGGGGCATCGCCTGATTTTGGAACATTTGAAGGCTGAGCCGGTGTTGTCTTTAGGAATGCGTTTAGGTGAAGGTTCCGGAGCAGCTGTTGCCTATCCTGTGATCAAGTCTGCCGTGAACTTTTTAAATGAAATGTCGAGTTTTGAGGACGCCGGCGTTTCGAATAAAGAATAACAACTAGAGAAGAAGACGTTAGACAGTAGAATTTAGAACCTTTTTGCAGCTGTTTTTACTGTCTATCGTCTAAAATCTAATATCTCGTTCGTATGAAACGTCAAATTCAACTGCTCCTTACAGCCATCATGTTTTACACGCGCATTCCGGTGCCGGCAACATTGGAATACTCGCCTGAACGCCTGAACCGGGCGACCCGATATTTCCCGTTCATCGGGTGGATTGTTGGGGGAGTGGGAGCTGGTGTATTCTATGGACTCGTTCAGATTTTACCGTTGGGGGTGAGCGTGTTGCTAAGTATGTTGGCGACAATCTTACTAACCGGAGCTTTTCACGAAGATGGTTTTGCTGATTTCTGTGATGGTTTTGGTGGTGGCTATACCCGCGAGAAGATTCTGACGATCATGAAAGACAGTCGCATAGGTACTTACGGCTCTGTTGGATTGCTGGGTATGTTGGGAACCAAGTTTCTGGCGCTCCAGGCTATGCCAGTTTATGCGATTCCGCTAAGCATGATTGCAGCTCATGCTTTTAGTCGCCTGATGCCTGTACTGATCATCTTTACCAGCAGGTATTCGCGGGTGGATGAGCTTAGTAAGGCCAAACCAATCGGGAAAAGAGGGAAGAACAGCGACCTGATCATTGCTATCTTTTTTGCTTTGATCCCTGTGGCTTTTCTGCCCTGGCAACTCATGGCTGTTGTTTTGCCTTTGGCACTATTGGTAACCTTTCGCTTTAAAAAATATTCTGAGCGTAAGATTGGTGGCTACACCGGAGACTGCCTTGGCGCTGTGCAACAGCTGATTGAGGTGTTGTTCTATTTGTGTTTGCTAGGCGTGGCGCACTTTGGACTGATGTAGCGATTAAAAAACCGAGGTTTAAAGATATGCTAATAAGGTTTACTCTCAGGCTATTGGTGTTTCTACTAAGGTTAATTAGGAAGAATAAGGTTTGGTTTATGTAACTTTATTTTGTTATCCAACCTTAGTAGAGAAGTCGATATTCTATGGATTAACCTTATTGCCTTATTGAAATTCAAGGTAGAATGCTTTAACTTTAAAGTAAACGTTAGCCTTTTCCCATGAAAATAGAATACAATAACCTTTATACCCATCTTATTTTCTCAACCTTACATCGTCAACCAGTTATTTTTGAGGCATCCAGAGAGCGTATTGAAAAATATATTAGCGGAATTGTAAATAACAACGAATCACAGCTTTATGCTATTTATGCCAACCCAGAACACTTACATCTTCTGGTATCCCGCTCGCCTGCAATTTCCGAGCAGAAGTTGGCTACAATAGTTGCTGAAAGTTCGGAGCGGTTTATCCGGGAAAATAAGCTTGTTGCGGGACAATTTAAATGGCAGCAAAGTTGTTCTGCTTTTTCTGTTTCTAAAAGTCATGTAGATAGGGTCTGTAAGTATATCTTAAATCAACCCGAACATCATCGGAAGCATACATTTGCTGAAGAATATGAAGAGTTTATCAAGCATTATCAACAAACGATTCGTAAACCAGATTAAAAATAATCGAATAAGGTAAGGGGAGAGGGGCTGGTGTTTTCTTCTACTAAGGTTAGTTAAGAAGATAAGGTTTGGCTTATATTACCTTATTGAGATGAAAGTATGGTGTTCTGGTTATGAAGGATCTTTTTAACGAATACTTCAAAAACCGTTATTGCTCCCACTGTTAAGGTTAATAAAGAAATTGAGGTTTGATTTTGTTTGTATAACCTTATAATTTATTTCATTTGAATGCTATAATTTCACAATCTCAGAGAAATGCAAATTACCGCTATCCGCCATACCCGTGTTGATGTGCCTGCAGGTGTTTGCTACGGGCAAACAGATGTTCCACTGGCATCAACCTACGCTGAGGAAATGGTTGCTGTGAAAACGCAAACCGATTGGTATCAGTACGATGCGGTGTATTGTAGCCCCTTGACCCGCTGTCGAAAGCTGGCTGAAGATTTGTTTCCACGTGAAACGATTTTTTTTGATGACCGTTTGATGGAGCTGAATTTTGGTGCCTGGGAAATGCAAAAGTGGGATGATATGGATGAAACTGTTGAAGCGAAAGCCTGGTTTGATGACTTTGTCGGTGTACGGACACCAGGTGGCGAATCGTTTCAGGATCAGATTCACCGCACTGCTGAGTTTTTGATCGATTTAAAGAGTACTGCTTACGAGCATGTTGTTGTGGTTACCCATGGCGGAATAATCAGGGCTCTTTTTTGCCTGTTAAACGGTACCAAGCCCCAAGATGCCTTTCAAAATAAAGTGAATTACGGCGAGCTTGTGGAGTTTACGATTGAGTCGTGAGCGATTAGTCCTGAGTCGAGAGACAAAGACTTTACTTTTTCAATGACAGACGGGGTTATTCTTATGATGGTGAGTTGTGTTACTAATGACTACTAATGACAATTGGCAGACCGCTTCAATTTACTTTTTCTCGTCTTCCAGCGGCTCCAGGTTGTCCAGGTCGGGTGTGGAGAAAACAGGTGTCATAAATTTCAGGAAGCCTTGCCGGTAAATAGATTTGAAGACGATTACCCCAAACCAAACAGCTCCAAGGAAAAGGAAGGCAGCAATCAGGATTCCGATGACAGATTGCAGCTCGTTATAGATTAAAATGCTGAACATCGTTGCTCCAATAACGGGTAACAAACCAGTTAGCGTGCCAGCTACAATGCGGATGATTTTTTTCATAACGATTCGTTTTTTGAATTCACTATTAAAGGTAGCAATAATTAGAGCTCGATGTTCGGTAAGCTATGAAAAGTTTATCCTACTACCGGAACTTTTAACAGGTTGTTTTTCCCGGTGAAAGATGTTTACTGTCGAGCTGTTTCCCGCCTTGTTAAATCCCCAAAATTCAGCCTGATTCTCCTGGTGTTTTCAGCCTTTTCCGACCTGAAAAACGTATCTTTGAAGGCACTTTCAGAAGGGTGCTTCTGAGATTGGAGTAAGAGGTGTTTCCTTCGCGAAAAATCAACAAAAACCAAATGCAACAAAACGAATTTGAAATCCCCGAAATTAATGGGGGATTACGGAATGCCATTCAGCATAAACTCGACAATAAAGCCAAGCCGGTAGGATCGCTTGGCCGATTGGAGTCGCTGGCCATGCAGGTGGCGCTTATTCAAGATACATTAACACCGGAATTGCGAAAACCGGTGATGTTAACAGTGGCATCGGACCACTTAATTTGTGCCGAGGGGGTGAGTCCTTGCCCGGTTGAAATTACCTGGCAACAGGTGCTGAATTTTCTGCAGGGTGGTGGTGGAATCGGCTTGCTGTCACGTGTGTACGGTATGGATTTACATGTGGTAGATGCCGGGGTGAATTTTGATTTCCACCCACACCCGAAACTGATTGATGCCAAGGTTCGCAAGGGTACGCGTAACTTTTTGTACGAGCCTGCCATGACCATGGACGAGTGTATGCAAGCCTTTAACAACGGGCGTCGTATTGTAGCGAGGTTTTGTGAGGAAGGCACCAACATTATTGGTTTTGGCGAGATGGGTATTGGCAATACAACGCCTGCTTCGGCGCTGATGTCCATCATTTGTAAGTTGCCGGTTAAGGACTGTGTAGGTCCGGGCGCCGGACTCGATCGGGATGGTGTTTCGCACAAAGCCCGCGTTATTGAGCAGGCCATTGCCAGGCATGGTGTGTCGGAAAACGTACTTGAGAACCTGGCACGTTTTGGTGGTCTCGAAGTGGCAACTATTGCCGGCGGTATGTTTGAAGCTGCTGCTCGCCGCATGGTCATCCTTGTCGATGGTTTTATTACCACGGCCGGTATGCTGGTGGCCTCGGAATTGAATCGGAATGTCCTGGATTACGCCGTGTTTGCACATGTTTCGAACGAGCAGGGACATCATAAGATGCTGAACTATATGAACGCCGATCCGGTGTTGGCTTTTGGCCTTCGTTTGGGTGAAGGTACCGGTGCAGCACTGGCTTACCCCATGATGCAGGGTGCTGTAGCCGTGCTTTCAGAGATGACTTCATTCGAAGAGGCGCAGGTGATCAATACCAGCCATATTCGGTTTGAAGAAGCAGGGAGGTAATGAGTAATGAGTAATGAGTAATGAGATGCGAGTAGGGAGACATGAGCGATTAGTCGCAGTGAGCAATTGGATACCGTCCTTGTTTTCACCCGCTAACTCCCTGAAGGGAGAACC
>NZ_JBZQJF010000294.1:0-3069 GCF_059905295.1 Mangrovibacterium sp. | reverse complement strand
TTTTTGTGTGGTACAAAGTAATGTCCAAAGCGCCGAAGCAACTGCCAGTCGTTACTTTTGAAAAAGTTCTTATTTTGTTTTGCCATTGTTGTTCGTGCTTAATGTTCTTTTTGAAGTTTCGCAATTTCCCGGTAAAAGTCTGATTGCTTTTCCATTTCTTTTGGGCTTCCCTGTGCCGCAATACGTCCTTCTTCCAAAACGATCACATGGTCGGTTTTCTCGAGTACACTGACGCGATTCGAGATAATCACCAAACTTTTTGCGGCGTTGTTTTCAACAACTTGCTTAATCAGGAAACGTTCGGTGTCGGTATCTACAGCCGAGAATACATCGTCGAGAATCAGCAGGTCGCAAGGTGTATAAAGAGCTCGTGCTAAACTCAAACGCTGTTTTTGTCCACCCGATAGCATGATTCCTTTTTCGCCTACCATTGTTTTTTCATGCTGTGCGAAACGAGCTAATTCCTCGCGGAAAGCACTGCGGTAAATAACTTCATCGAAATCATTTTGCAGATTGGCTTTTTCCGAGCCGAATTTCACATTGTTCTCAATTGAATCTGAGAACAGAAAGACTTCCTGGCTTACAGTTCGTGCCACCGAGCGGATATCTTCGCTGCGAAGATCGGCAGCATCTTTACCACTAAAATAGAGCATTCCCTTTTGGGGCTGCAGATAGCCGTTCAGGCAGTTGATGAGTGTGGTTTTACCGGCCCCAACTTGTCCGGTGAGGCCAATAACCTGTCCTGGTTTTATGGTGAATGAAATATCCGTCAGCGCTGGCTTGTTGGCATTGTGGAAAGTGTAAGTCAACTTTTCAACCCGAATACCCTCGGTGAAGAGATCCGCTTTTTCGGCTTCCTCCATTGCTGCTTTGTTATGGTCGGGGCCTTTGCGTGCCAAAATGGTCTGAACACTGTCGATACCCACCATGCCTTGCTGGAAAATGGTGAGCACCCATCCCAAGCCCATGATTGGCTGGCTAAGCAGAGCAGCATAAGCAATGTAAGCAGTTAGTTCTCCAATGGTGAACTTAGCATCAATGACGTACAAACCACCGACCAGCAAAACCAGAATTTTCAGGATCTGTCCCAGATTTGATAGCAGCGGCATGATGAATGAACGGATCCAGGTAATCTTCATGGTTTCGCCAAACAGCTTCACATTGTCCGTCTCAATCTCTTCTTCAGCATAACCGTAAATATTGAAGCTTTTAATCACACTGTTTCCTGAAAGGAAGGAAATGGTCTTCCCTGAAAGACTTTGTAATGTTCCCATTCTTAAATGGGTGTATTTCACCATTACGGACATGCCGATGCGAACTGTCACAAAAATAACGATCATTGGTATAATACAGTAGAGGGTGAGGGCTGGTGACAGTTGCCACATTTTATAGGGCGTAATTGATAGCGAAAGGATAATATTGACAATTTGCAGAATACCGAAGCCGGTAATCATGCGAATGCCGTTGATGTCGTTGTTGATTCGCGAAATGACCGATCCGGTTGAATTCTCGTCAAAATAGTCTTTTCCAAAGGAAGACAGTTTACGGAACATTTCGCCTTTGAGCCGACGTTCGATTAAACGCGCCGGAACAAATATCAGAATTCGGGAGAGCGAGCGTACCAAAATTAGACTGATGGCTAAGCCTGCAATTATGAGGATATTTTGATGGAAAATGGCTTCGTTTGTATCCTTGCCCCCCGAAATCAGGTCGATGGTTTTTTGAATGTAAACAGGAATGGTCACCGATACCCAAACAGTAAGAGCCAGGGCTAAAATGCCGCCGGTATACCACCATCGGTAGCGATGCGTATGATGCAAAATAAACTTAAGCTTCGATAACATTTAATTCGTATTCTCAGATTTATAGAATTTCAGACTAACAGATTAACTCATTTATCGGGCCGGACAACTTTGTAGTTGTTTTTCGCGCCAATTTTCCAACAACTGAATCAGGTCAGAGTTGAAATCTTCGTGATAACATTGCAGCATACGTTCGGCCTGAGTGATACCACTGGATGTAATTTCTCGAACCGGATTCAAATACTGACTTTCGTCGTTTGTGTGACATACCTTGGCGCGTCGTGTCAATCCGTCGGATGCCAGTTGGTACAGTCGTTGGGCAATTTTGCCGGCATGCAGGTTGGCTGTTGACGCTTTTAAAGCTTTCGCAGGAACCTGAGCACGAATATCCAAAATTTCGTTCATATTCCAGCCTGAAATCATTTCGTATGCTTCATTGCGGCTTTGCTCGTCGTACAAAAGGCCTACCCAGAATGCCGAAAGGGCAGCGATATGTTTCACGCAGCTGGCATCGGCTCCCCGCATTTCAATGTATTGTTTTAAACGTACATCGGGGAAAACAGTTGAGGCATGAATTTCCCAATCGTTCATGGTTGGTTGAAGTTCGTGTTTACCTGCCATAAACTCGCGGAAAGTGATTTTGTTTGATGGTAAGTATTTCCCATCGCGATATATAAAGTACATCGGTATGTCGAGCAGGTAATCTACCCAGCGCTCGAAGCCGAATCCTTCGTCGAATATAAAAGGTAGGAAACCACAACGATCCGGATCGGTGTCGTTCCATATCTGTGTGCGATAGCTGAGGTAGCCGTTGGGTTTCCCGTCGGAAAAAGGTGAATTGGCAAAAATGGCTGAAGCAAAAGGCTGTAATGCCTGGGCAATGCGCACTTTTTGAATCATGTCCTGCTCGTTCCCGTAATCCAGGTTCACCTGTATTGTGGCCGTATTGGCCATCATCTGTAAGCCAAGGTTCCCTTTGGTGGGCATATATCCCTTCATGATGGCATAACGGGCCTTGGGCATCCATGGTGTATCAGTAACATTCCAGAGTGGATCAACTCCCATGGGTAGAGTGAAGAACCCAAGATCGCGACAGATGCAGCTTAGCTCATCGAAATGCTTGCGGGTTTCCACGTAGGTGTGATGAATGGTTTTGAAGTTCTTGCCTGAGAGCTCAAACTGTCCACCCGGTTCCAGCGTGATGGAAGCACCGTTTTGTTGTACACCAATCAGAAACTCTTTTTCCATGATCGGACTCCAGCCTTCA
>NZ_JBZQJF010000293.1:0-5996 GCF_059905295.1 Mangrovibacterium sp. | reverse complement strand
ATATTATCGGAATTTTTCCTGATTCTTATTTTCGGGTTAAGCTTGCTTTAAGAGTATCATCTTTTTCAATTTATGATTATCTTTAACTATGCGCGAATTTAGTCCAGAATATATAGCCGGTTTACTTCGATCGGGATTGCCCGGGAAAAGATCACATTTGAAAATGATTCCTCCCGGACGGAAGCTGATTGTTGAGGCTTTGGATCGTGACCAGGTTCGTTTCAGCAGTGTGTTATTGTTGCTTTTCCCATACCAGGGAAAATTGTACACTTGTCTGACTAAACGAGCATCGGGAATGAAGAATCACCCCGGACAAATTAGTCTCCCTGGTGGGCAAATTGAGGCTGGTGAGAAACCCGAAGTGGCTGCCTTGCGAGAAGCACAAGAGGAAATCGGAATTGATCCCGCTGATGTTACATTGCTTGGACGTTTATCTGAATTATACGTTCAAGTCAGTAAATTTCAGATTTTCCCTTACGTGGGGTGGATGGATCGTAAACCTGAATTTGTGATTAATGTGGCAGAAGCAGAACGAACGATCCTATTCCCGATTCAGGATTACATGGGACCGCAAAAATTGAAGCGCTATCCCGTAAAAACAACGGCAGGAGTGCTGGATGTCCCTTGTTTCCTTTACGAAGGAGAGGTTGTGTGGGGAGCTACCGCGATGATTTTGTCTGAGTTTTTAGATCTCCTTCAGAAATATCAGGTTACGATGTCTCAATAATATTGACGTAATGATGATAGGTGTTTAATACCTTATTCACGTAATTGTACGGTTCTTCACCCCTGCAATACCCCCATTTTACAACAGGATCTTTATAATACTTGGCTGCTGACTTATGCAGTAGAAAATAATCGACATTATTGGTCCATACAATCGGAATTTTGTTGTATTTGGCAGCCAGTCGCTGAGCATCTTTTACGTGTCCCAGGCCAACATTATAGGCAGCCAGAACGAACTTAATGCGTTCCAGTGAATCCGGAACTTCCTTTTTGAAATTGTTATCGAGCCATTTTAACAAACGAACACCAACTTCGATGTTTTTTTCGGGTTCTTCATAATCGTGGATTCGAAACAAATCGGCAGATTCAGGCATGACTTGCATTAGTCCGTAAGCGCCACTCCACGAAACTGCTGCGGTGTCAAACTTCGATTCCTGGTAAATAACGGCTGCTGTCAGGCGCCAGTCAATGCCATATTTCTTGCTTTCCTTTTTGATCATATCGTCGTAAGGGGATATTTTGCCTCCACCGATTGAGTGGTAATCATCCAATACCGATAATTGGGTTCGGCTTACCTCGAAATATTTTTTGTAGAGAATGGCAAACTCTTTTGTCTTCTTGAAATTGATGATCCAGTTATTCAGGTAGCTTAGCCATTCCGGACTATTGCGCCGGACCGCCCATGCAATATTTTGGGGAAAGCTAATTGGTGTTGCAATATCCAGATTGGGGTAGTAGGTTTGATTCACCTTCGCAACATTTTCGTCGCATACTGTATATTTGATCTCACCGTTGGCCACCATGCTAACCAATTGTTCAACGCCGTAAATTGAATCCTGAATGATGTTGATTTCGGCCCCAATTTCATCAGAAAGATTCAGTAACCGACGATAGTAGGATGTTGCTTTTTGCACGTAAATGGTTTTATGCGCTAAATCAAGTTGGTTGCGAATAAGAGAATCTTCGAGTTGAGATTCGGGCATCGATTGCCATCCTTGAGGGCGCCGTTGTACAAGTACTTGCCTGGTTTGCTCCAGCGGCTGGGTGAAATCGATTAGCTTATTTCTACTTTTGGTTACTGTCAGATTTTTTGCAACCAGATCGTATCGTTTTGTGCGTAGTCCTTCAAATGTTTCGGAGAGGTTATTGCTGACTGAAATTTCTAATTTGAGCCCCATGTCTTTAGCTAAATGCTGCAGTAACTCATATTTGAAGCCCATTGGACGTCCTCTGTAAATGAAGTAGTTGGTCGAGTTGTAGTCCACAACAGCTTTCAGCTTACCCGATTTCATGATTCGGCTAAGCTCGGTATTCTTGTGCTCTTGATTGTCCTGTTTCTTCTTCTTCGCACTGGAACAGGCGTTCAACAAGATCAGGATTAATGAGAAAAGCGCTAGTCTAACAATATATATTCTCTTCATGCATGAGTTTTAGGTTATGTCTAATCATAAAATGACCAGGCAATGCCTAAGCGGAAAGTTCTTCTATAAAAAGGATAATCGGGTGCTGCCCAATAATTACCATTCAAAAAGCCTGTTGCTGCGTTAAGTAACTGAAAAAAGGCTCTTGTCCGCTTAAGTTTCAAGTTAGCATGCAGGTCCACTATCGGAAAGTTACCAATTTTTTGTTGATTTTGCCAATAGTACTGTGCAGTGGCCGGATTGTAAGCGTCAGCATAATATGCAGTCGTATATCTGGTGTCGAAACCAAAGTTGGCATGCATCACCTTTGATATCAGGAGTCTGAAATTTACACTCAGGTAGGCGGTCAAATCGGGTAGGTGTAAATAGCTGTCCTGATTTGCCTTTTGCCACAGTGCGCTTGCCTTAATTAACCAGTGTTCGCTTTCGATTTCTTTATTTATAAATGCCGAAAGTACTAACATTTCACTTTGGCCTTGTTGCGGAGTTGCTTCAGCTCCGTTGTAAATGTAATCGCTGATTAAAGCGTAGTTGAATCCGATGTCGAGTTTGTGAGTTTTAGAGGTGATCTTCGATTTGAAGATCATCTGTTTGGTATTGTTGAAGTGGTTGTACCATTCGTAGTTATTCGAACGATAATGTTGTTCGAAGTAGTCGGGAACTATGGTATTGAGCTCGCCGGATAAATAGAGTGAAGTTGTGTCTTTTCCAAGTACCAGTGGCTTAAAAATAAAGGCACTAAGCTCAGTTTGTCCCGAACGATAGCCGGTTGTGTAAAATTTACCTTGAATATTCCATCGCCAGAATTCACCTTCGTCTCTTGAGATAGCACCACCAACAAAGGTGTTGTGCAGCTTATCTTTAGACAGGTAAGTGCTGTCGGTATCTACCATCTTGGCCGTTATCAAATCGTTGCCGATGAAGGCGCGCTTGCTAAAGGTGTATTTGCGATTCGGCGATTCGTAGAATTTAATCTGAAATGTATTGCTTAATCGGTTATATGCGACGGTATCGTTGGTTGCCAGGCTGTCTTTGTAGAATGCCGGGTAAAAGTCCAGATTTAGATCG
Organism: Mangrovibacterium sp.; assembly: GCF_059905295.1. Lineage (NCBI taxonomy): Bacteria > Pseudomonadati > Bacteroidota > Bacteroidia > Marinilabiliales > Prolixibacteraceae > Mangrovibacterium > Mangrovibacterium sp. The sequence goes on along the minus strand of NZ_JBZQJF010000293.1, from coordinate 2,781 downwards.
GTATCTCCGTAAATTCTTCGGTTCGACGAATATTCCAGTTGGTGGCTAAAGCCGGTTATTGGCCGAAAAACTTCGCTTACATAGCCATTTTCATCTTCTTTTTCTTCTGTTTTTCCCAACCGATATTCGTTAACTGTGAAGAAAGTGTTGTTGCGAAGTTGCGCATTGGCTGTTGTAAGGTTGACGATATAAGTTTCCGTCTCTTTATATAAGTTTAAATCCTGTCCGGGTTCCAGCCCGCCATTCTCCTGGTTTTTATTACGATTAAAGAGGATGGCTGAGTGTGAGTTGAATTTATCGCCCCTGTAGGTTGTTGACATACCAATCGTGTGAAATTTATTCTCCTGGTATTGGTAAAAACCGGTCGATTTGTCTTGATTGTAAAAAAGCTGAAACCCAAAATTTTTATTCACATTCTGAGCATGAAACACATTAAACATGGTTTCGTTGCGTGTGTTTTTATTGTCGCTTTGTTTGTAGTCCAGCAACGTGTACGGCGTAGTGGTGTTCATGTACTTAATATCGCCGGGGAACATCGCGTAAGCTTCAAATGAGCGATAGAAATAGAAATCGGACTTATACTGGCGTTTAAAAAAATCACCATAAAGATAAGCGCCTCCAATGTTTCCGGTAAAAATAGGGCGGAGGTCGTTCTTAAAAATCGGATTGTAGACATGGAAAAAGCCCAAAGCTGTATCCAGTTCTGCTTTTTCGAAATTTGCTCCGTAATTGTTAACTGTCCAGTTGGTTATGATCGACGGTATGTTTTGTTTCTTTGTTTCTTCTTTGTCTTGATCTTTCTCATCCTGATTCTGGTCGTTTCCTTCCTCGTTATTGTCGCTTTGTTGTGTGGAATAACTGCCAAAGGTGTTTGGGGTAACACTTTGCGCCCAGTTTTGCTGCCCTGTCAGTAGCAGAAATAGTAAGATAAAAAGTATCTGTTTTCCAATCATAACCGGGCAAAGATAATTAAAACTGTCAGTTGCCAAGCTTTTCAAACTTTAAAAAAGACTTATTGAAACTTGAAGGTGAGAGAGCTATTTGTGCTTTCGTAATTTGATTCTCGGAAATTGACCGATAGATCATTGTTTGGGGATTAACTTCTTTGGGATTGGGAGTGATTTCAGCTAACGCTCAATTTAATTCATTGCTGTAAAAATAGAATAAGGAGTTGTGTTGAATACCTGGATAATGTGACGCAGCAGGGAGCTAGTCGAATTTATTAACTAAGCTCCAGTAATAACGTACAAGAATGTAGATTACTGTATTGATTTACAGTCCTCCTGTAGCTCGTAAAACTTTCATTGTGCCCGCATCAACCCATGTTGATCTTTGTTGAATTCATAAAATATAAAGTCATGAAAACTAATGTATTGATGCTGGACACACTGAAAAATGTTAAGAACTTGATTTTCTCAGCATTCTCATTGAGTAACCAGCAGAGGCGTAAACTAAAAATTGTTTACCTCGAAGATTTTGATTGGGTAAGCAGTGCTAATTATTTAGGTGTAACTCCCGCTAGCCTGGGAGCCGGAATGGAACTTGCCGAAGCACAAACAAAAAGGGATTTCCGAAAAGCAGCTTCCGAAATTCATCATGTGCTTCTCGACTATTTATCAAATCATGTGCAGCATGTTCCTTATTCGTACGAAGTAAAAGAGCATAACCGGTTGGAATATATTGAACGTCTTCTGGTTGATGAACCGGATCTTTTATTGATGATGAGCAACTATAACAGCATGTCAGACAGTTCCGGTGGTGTTATTAGCTATCCGAATATTTTGGATAAGGTTAATTGTCCTGTTTTGGTCATTCCGGATGATAAACCATATCTGAGCTTTAATCGATTGTTGTACGCAACTGCCCTTCACCGGGAAGATATCGGTGCGTTAAAAGATATGGTTGAGCTTTTTGCCGGTGAGTCTTATCCGCGACTTCAGGTATTTCATCATTCTAAGTCTGAAGATTTTGATCACTACCTGGAGTGGTTGGGATTTCAGGCTTTGGTTGAAGATGCGGTTCCAGAGTTAACGCCTGAGTTCTATCTGGCGAAAGAGAAAGAAATAGACACAGCACTGGAAGATTATATCAACAAGTACGATTTTGATCTGATTGCTGCACTGAAAGAACGAAAGGGATTCTTTGAAGACCTGTTCGGAACCTCACACACTCATGGATTGATCAGGCATTTTAATAAGCCGGTTTTGATCTATCACGAAAAAAGAGAGGAATAGAAAGCTGACAAATTTGTCGGGGTTTAGTAACGGTTCTCAGCCGTGCAAGGAAGGGGGATAATTGCGGTGTTGTTGCTCTTTTTTGTGACGTCAGGCGGCTTAATCGCGGTGCATATGGGCATTTATGGCACCCCGGCAACTCCGGATAACAAGCGCAACCCGGGGTTCGACTTGCCTTTTGCCTTTATTCCTGTTGGCAACCCCCGGGAATCGGGCCAGTTTTTTTGAGGGGGCGTGGCACCGTGCCACGAGCTCCCCAACCGTTCGGGAAGGCATGGCACCGTGCCACAACAAGAAAAACGTTCCGGTGGAGGCGTGGCCCATTGCCACAACGGGAAAAATGCTCGGGTTGAGGCATGGCACATTGCCATAACGGGAAAACCGTTCCGATTAAGCTGTGGCAAACTGCCGTTAAGTTGCCACTGCTCTTTCCATTTAATAGCAAGCGTTTTTTTTGCTCCTTTTCGTATGATTATTTTTTAACGGTTTGGCGTTAGTTATTGACATTCGCTTTCAAAATTTGCGCACTTTTGCTTTCTTTATCTTT
>NZ_JBZQJF010000292.1:0-3024 GCF_059905295.1 Mangrovibacterium sp. | reverse complement strand
GGTTCGGGCAACAGCAGTGGGCTTCGAATTTCCGAATGTTGAAGTTGCTGTTATTGATCCGGAAACGGGTGAAGAATGTCCGGATAATGTACAAGGCGAAATGTGTTGCCGTGGCTACAATGTTATGAAGGGCTATTACAAGAATGAAGAGGCTACCCGCCATGCCATTGACAAAGAGGGCTGGCTGCACTCGGGCGATTTGGGTATACGTGGTGATGATGGCTTTTTCCGGATCACCGGGCGCATCAAGGATATGATTATCCGAGGTGGTGAGAATATTTACCCTCGCGAAATCGAGAACTACTTGTTTAAAATGCCGCAAATTGAAGCTGTTGAGGTAGCCGGCATTCCTAGTCCGAAATATGGCGAGCAAGTTGGTGCTTTCATTAAATTGAAAAAAGGACAAACACTCACAGAAGAAGAAGTGCAGGAATATTGTCGCGGACAGATTGCCCGTTTCAAAATACCCAAATACGTGTTGTTTATCGATGGCTTTCCGATGACTGCCAGCGGTAAAATTCAAAAATACAAGCTGAAAGATCTTGGTATCGAGCTATTGAAAAAGCAAGGAATCGAGGTTGTTTAAGCAATAAAAAATATCTAATTCCCGGGAATCACGAACAGATTTCTTGAGGTTAAATGAGGATTACGCTCGAAGCGCTCTCAACCTTTTTATCAAGACAGGAATTTAAAAAGACTCACCCCTGCGGGGTGAAATATGGGTAGCCCCAGGTAAAGTTGGGTTCTGACGAATGTCGGAATCAAGCGGCACCCGGGGTAGGAGTGGTTTGTTTGCCTGCGCCGCATTGTATTAAAAATCCTTTCTCGTTCTGTTCTTGTTTTTATCCTCGAGCTGGACGGGCTTATCCTTTTCCAATCGATGAAAAGGATACAAACCGCGAATTCTCGGGGTTGTCAAAACGAACCCTCTGCCGGACGTTTTGACGGCCCGTGCACCCCTTCTGATTTGCATTTTTGCGACAAGGTTCCTTTTTCGGACCGGCCTTTTTTTATCAAGGCCGGAATCAAACTGAAAGCTTAGTGCAAGCGAGAAGTTCCGACGGAGGAGGAAATCACTCGCTGAACTTAGCTTTCAGGAAGATGGAGGGTGCAGATAAAAATCCGCCTTGACTTTTTTTGTATCCTTTTTGGTGTCAAGACAAAAAAGGATATGGGGTTTGGGGCAACGCCCCATCGTTTGTCTTCAAGCCGGACAGGCTTTTACTTTCTTCCTGCAGTCGAAGAAAAGCTTGCTAGGCTCAGATTGGTATACAAAGAAGACCGTCGCGGAATGAAAAAGAGACTTTCAGAAATAAAAAAGAGCAGTAGGAATTACCTTGCTGCTCTTATTATTTTTAATTATTATGCTTTTTATGCGGTCTGTTTTGGTTGCCTTTTGATTGATTATTCCGTTTGAAGTTCCGCTTTTTATTCCGTTTCTTTTTCTGAATCACTTTCCACTCGGGGCCTTCTCCCAGTTCAGGCGGTAGCGGAGCTTTAAAGACTTCGTTTTCAATCAGCTCTTCAATTTGCTGGAACTTATACATGTCGTCCTCATTCACAAAAGTGAGCGCAATACCTGTTGTATTGGCCCGGGCTGTTCGCCCGATTCGGTGCACGTAATCTTCGGCATCGCCGGGTACATCAAAGTTGACAACCAGGTTGATGTCTTTGATGTCAATACCGCGACTAAGTACGTCGGTTGCGACTAAGATGCGTGTTTGCCGTGCGCGGAACTTCATCAACACTTCTTCGCGTTCTTTCTGTTCCAAATCCGATGAAATGCCTTGAGCATCCTGGTTTTTCTTTTGCAAAGCCCGGACAATGCTGTTTACCTTTCGCTTTGTTGAGCTGAATACAATAATACTTTGACAATCCTCTTTGCCGGCAATAAGCTGTGCGAGCAATGGAATTTTCTGTTCTTCGTGGCATACGTAAGCAGCTTGCAGAACACCCTCTGCCGGTTTACTGATCGCTGTCGCAAACTCTTTTGGATTGGTGAGTACCTTGGCTGCCAGCTGGCGGATTTTTGGCGGCATGGTTGCGCTAAACATCAGTGTTTGGCGCTTTTCGGGCAAGTGACTGAAGATCCGGATAATATCATCGTGAAAACCAATGTCGAGCATGCGGTCGGCTTCATCCAAAACAACATATTCAATACTCTTCAGGTTGGCAATATCGTTGTCAATAAACGAAATCAACTTACCGGGTGTTGCCACAATAATATCTACACCGTCCTCGAGTGCTTTACGTTGTTCATCCCATTCTTTACCGTCGCCGCCACCATAAATGGCGCATGAAGTAGTTCCGGCATAATAGGAAAATCCCTGAACTTGCTGCTCAATCTGAATGGCCAACTCGCGGGTTGGAACAATAATCAGGGCGCGGGTAGCACCGGCATCCCGTTGAGCTACCTTTTCAATAATTGGCAGCATGAAGGCAGCGGTTTTTCCGGTGCCGGTCTGGGCACAACCAATCAGGTCGTGACCTTCGAGAATAATTGGAATTGTATTTTCCTGTACTTGTGTTGCTTCGTCGAAGCCCATATCGTATAGGGCATCTAAAATATCATCGTGTAAGTCGAACTCGTGAAACTTCATAAAAATGAGGGACTAAATTAGCTGTAGCGGAGAGGTCCCTTTCAGGGAAAGAACTTGCTCTTTGCATACTTATGCAAAAATAGCAAATTTTAGCAGACGATGTTGAATGCCCTGATATATATCCTTTTTGTTAAGTTGTTGCAACTTTTGCTTGTCATTGGGGGTTGCAGCTTTTAACCGCGCGTGAATTGTTGTTGAGGTCTGTGAAGCGGAAGGTTTGGTAAGGAAGAAGACGCGGTTAGAAGCTGCATCACCGGAGGGGAAACTTTCCCAAAGCACCAAACTTTGGGAAAGTTGATCATGGTGTTACGATGGTTCAATTATACCGAGTATTTCGAGGTACTGCGGATGTTCTTCCAAGGCTATGCGGGCAATTTCAATATAATCGCTGTACCATTCCTGTAATTGGTCAATGGCCTGGTCG
>NZ_JBZQJF010000291.1:0-19993 GCF_059905295.1 Mangrovibacterium sp. | reverse complement strand
TGTTATTTCAAACGCATTAAGACTTAGAACAAAATAAATTCATTTATCATTCAAACTTTTAAAATTTTACAAGATGAAAACAAAAGTATTAAGCTTAGTTGCCCTATTTCTGATGGGAACTGCAACTGTTTTTGGAGCGAGCAAAACTGAAAAATTTAAAGTGTATGGCAATTGCGGATCTTGCGAGAAACGAATCGAAAAAGCCGCGCTTTCTGTCGATGGTGTTTCCAAAGCCGATTGGAACAAAGAAACGAAAATGCTAGCCGTAACATTAGACGACAGCAAAACCAACGCTACGGCAGTACAAAAAGCGATCGCTAAAGTTGGGCACGACACCAACAAATTTAAAGCTACGGATAAAGCCTATGAAGCCTTACCCGGATGCTGTAAATACGACCGTACTGCTGAAGATCCAAAGGAATAACATGTTCGCATTAACACTTAAAACGAACAAAAAAGGGAGTACCAACAGGCACTCCCTTTTTAATTTTATCGTAGTTTCGATTAAACGCCAACTGAAAGGTTCACGACAGATAAAGCTGCAATAATCCACATCAACCAGGAAATCTCATCAAATTTGCCAGCCACAGCTTTCAACACAACATACGAGATAAACCCGAAAGACAAGCCGGTTGAAATACTGTAGGTCAATGGCATCAGGATGATGGTCAGGAAAGCAGGAATCGAATCCGAGAAATCAGTAAAGTTGATTTGTTTGATATTTTTAAACATGTAAACACCAACAATTACAAGTGCAGGAGCAGTTGCAAAACCCGGAACAATACCAATTATCGGAGCAAAAAACAGCGCTAAAAAGAACAAGCCTGCTGTAACAACCGAAGCAAACCCGGTCTTCGCACCGTTGGCAATACCCGCAGCCGATTCAATATAGGTGGTTGTTGTACTTGTTCCCAGCAACGAACCGGCAACAGTAGCCACAGCATCCGCTTCCAGAATACGATCAACATATTTCACTTTACCATTTTCATCAACAAAACCAGCTTCGTACGAGCAGGCAACGATTGTTCCTACCGAGTCGAACAAATCGACAAACATGAACGAGAAGATTGCTCCAACCAAGCCAAAACTCAAAGCCGAGAATACATCAAGCTTCAAAGCAATCGGACTAATTGAAGGAGGCAACGAAACAAAGGTTTCCGGGGCTTTCACCTCACCGGCAATGATCGCAATAATTGTGGTAATGATGATACCATAGAAAATACCACCTCTTACTTTTTTCACTTCCAGAATAGCGGTAATAATTAAGCCCACAAGACCAATCAGCAGGGTTGGGGTAAATTCACCCAAGCCCACAAAGGTTGCAGGGTTAGCAACTACCAGGCCCATATTCTTGAAGCCGATAAACGAGATGAACAGACCAATACCGGCACCTGTTGCCAACCGAAGCGACAAGGGAATGGTATGAATAATCTTTGTTCGGATACCGGTGACCGTCAATGCCAGGAAGACAATACCAGAGATAAACACAACACCCAGCGCAGTTTGCCATTCAACACCAGCTCCTAAAACCAGGGTGTAGGTGAAAAACGCATTTAAACCCATTCCCGGCGCCATGGCATAAGGCACCTTAGCCCAAACACCAGCCAGAATTGTACCAATAACCGAGGCCAGAATTGTTACCGTAATCAGCGCATTGCGATCCATTCCTGCATCACCCAAAATATTGGGGTTGACAAAAATGATATAAGCCATGGTCAGGAAGGTGGTTGCACCTCCGATAATCTCTTTGCGAAACGATGACCCGCGCTCCGTAATTTTGAAATATTTATCCAGCATAATCGTCAATTATTTGGGTTAGAACGTATATTTCACAGCCAAAGTTGGGTTAACCTGCCAGCCATTTTCAGCAAAGTTACTGCTGATCTCAATCTCAGAACCAGTGGCAAAATTCGGACAGAAGTTATACCAAATCTGAGGTTCAGTCAGGAAACGGAATTTCTTAGTTCCCCAATACATACTCTCTTTCCAGAAGTCGGCAAAACCATCAAAGACCAACTTGCCTTCCAACATCTTAATGGTCCAAACAGCGGTTAACTGAAACGATGCGTTTTCTTTGTCTTTAATGCGTTTATAGTTAGCCTGAAGGGTCAGGATCTTAGAGAAATCACTTGATGCCCAGGTATGTTCAACACCACCCAACCAACAGTTTTCAATCGGGATATAAGTCGTTCCGCCAACCGACATATTACCGCCGTTGTACTCAACACGTGGCATAATGGCCTGTTTTTCTTTCCATTTAAATGCTCGGGCAATCTCCCAGTAAGCCAATGAAACCCCATTATCAACATTCCGTTTGCTTGAGCCGTAATCCATGTCGATAAAGAAGAAGGTAGAACCATACTTGTCCGGCTTAAACATTTCTACCGTCGTTGTAATCAGCTTTCGCTCTTTACCAAAATCGTAGTGCATCTGAATGTTTTGAGCATAAACAGCACTTGACATCGCAAAAGCCATCAGGATAAACAATATTTTCTTCATGATCTTCAAATGTAAATGTAAAGGTTAATAGGCAGCAAAATTATAAAAAATGATGAAAGAGCAGAGCAACAAAGCTGTAGTTCAACAGATTAGTACACACCCCTGTCCGGCCAAAATAAAAACAACTCATTATCAGAAGGTTTATGGGCTGCACACGTTCCCGCTTTTTATCGAAATGGCATATGATTTGCTAGGCCTAGCTAAACTCTATCGGATAAAACCTGTTTAAAATCAGGTTTTTTTGAGCAAGCTCACGTATAACAGGCCGGTTGGTATAACTAAAAGAAGATCTTAACTTTGCTTAGTGCAGAATGGTCGGTTAGCAAAAGACCAAAAGCCTTTAAACGGAGAATATGCGAGAGTTTAGGAGTAATTGAATTATGAATGAAAAGGGGTTAATTGCTTATTACAAGCAATCGTTTGAGGCAAACCAGGAGTTGCCTCTGTTTTCGGATTACGAAGGGATTAGCTACACCTACCTTGATGCAGCTAAATTAATCTACCAAATCCACGGTTTCTTTGAACAATGTCAAATTGAAAAAGGAGATAAAGTGGCCTTGTTGGGGCGAAATTCATCGCACTGGGGAATTACCTTCTTAGCTGTCATTAGTTACGGAGCAGTTGCTGTTCCAATTCTGCCTGATTTCAATCCGGCAGATGTACACCACATTGTCCGCCACAGCGAATCGAAGATCCTGTTTGCCGGCGACCAGTTGCTCGACAAACTGAGTCTGGACGAAATGCCGGGCTTGAAAGCAGTTCTGAGCTTGCAACGGATGGATCCCGTGTGGGCCGAGAACGGCCAAATACTCAATTTTTGGCGACAACCCGACCACAGCCGGGCTCCCTTCTCGAACGAACTGTTTATGCCCCATGAGCTGGCCGATGACGACATTTGTGTGATTTCGTACACCAGCGGAACTTCAGGCTTTACCAAAGGGGTATTGCTGCCCGTTCGCAGTTTAAAATCGAACGTTCGCTTTGCCCGTGAGCATATGCCACTGAAGCAAGGCGACCAGATCGTTTCGTTTCTACCAATGGCTCATGTTTTTGGCTTGCTGTTCGAGTTCCTGTTTCCGGCCTCGCTGGGCTGCCACATCACCTTCCTGACCAAACCGCCAACACCACAAATCATCGTGAAGGCCTTTAAGGAAATCAGACCGCAGCTCATCCTTTCGGTACCCTTAATTATCGAGAAAATTTACAACAAGCAGATTCAACCTGCCCTGGAGAAACCGTTGATGTGCTTTTTGCTGAAGATACCGGGCATCCGAACAGTGCTACACAAAAAGGTAAGACAAAAGCTTATCGAAACCTTTGGTGGCCGTTTCCACGAAATTGTCATTGGTGGTGCAGCCCTCAACCGCGAAGTCGAAGATTTCTTCCGCAAAATCAAGTTCCCGTTCACCATTGGTTACGGGATGACCGAGTGCGGACCTCTTATCTCCTACCAGGGCTGGAACAAAACCCGCCCCCACTCGGCTGGCACACTGGTCGACCGGATGCAGCTTAAGATCGACTCGGCCGATCCGTATAACGAAGTGGGCGAGATTATGGTGAAAGGCGACAACCTGATGACAGGCTATTATAAGAACCCGGAAGCCACTGCACAAGCGATCGATGAAGATGGCTGGATGCGCACCGGCGATCTGGGCGTAACCGATGCCAACAATTTCATCTACATTCGCGGACGAAGCAAAAACATGTTGCTCGGCCCGTCGGGACAAAATATTTACCCCGAAGAACTGGAAGCCAAGTTGAGCAGTCAGCATTTCGTTATGGAATGTGTGGTTGTTGAACGCGAAAGCAAACTGGTTGCCCTGGTTTATCCCGACTACGAAAGCCTTCAGGTTCATCATCAGAATAAACCTGAGACGATAGCGCACATTATGGAGGAATACCGGGTGAAAGTGAATAAAGAACTGGCCAAATACAGCCAAATATCGCAAATTGAACTGGTGGAAGCCGAGTTTGAGAAAACACCCAAACGGAACATCAAACGCTATTTATACACCTGATAAACGGAAGTGCAGAAATTCTGTCGCTTTTTCTAATTTTGTGTTCATGGAAACAATACCAAAAGCCGACTGCCTAAAGATTGGCTACCTGCAAAAACCACATGGCATTAAAGGTGAAGTAACAATTCAGCTTGAGCCCGGTTACGATATTAGTCTGGAGGAAATGCCTACCCTGTTCCTCGAAATTGACGGACTACTGGTGCCCTTTTTCCTGCGCGAAGAAGGACTTCGGTTCCGCTCGGCCGAGACCGCCCTGCTTCATTTCGACTGGGTTGAAAATGAAGATCAGGCCCGCAAACTGTGTGGCCAGTCGGTGTACATCGCCAAAGACGATTTTATTGCCGACGAGGAAGAGATGGGCCTGCACATGCTGGTTGGCTATACTTTGTTCGATACCGGGAAGGGTAAAATAGGTGAGATAATCCAGGTGGATGATTACGCCGGAAACCTGCTTCTGACCGTGGAATATAACCAACAAGAAGTGATGATTCCCTTTAGCGAAGACTTCCTGACCCGCTTTGATGAGGAAGCCCGCGAACTGGAAATGCAGTGCCCCGAAGGAATTTTCGATCTCTAAAATCCATTTTGGTGTAACATTTGCAGGCTAAAACAGTCTTTCAATATGTGCTGAATTGGTGAAAACAGAAACAACCATAAAATGAAACAAATGAAAACCACGATGACAACAATCCTGATGTCGTTAATGCTGCTGATCGGTATTAACGCACAGGCCGACAACCAAACAAGAGTACTCGAAGCTTTTTCAGAAATTAACCTGCGCGTTGATGCCAAACTTCATTTGGAACAAGGCCCCAAACAATCGGTTGAGATTGTTGCCAAAGGATCGACCTTAGACGAGCTGGTTACCGAGGTTAAAAACCGGGAGCTGGTCATTCGGTTCAAAACCAAAAGCTTGCTCTGGAAAGATTTTGAAACCGGCAAAATTGAGATTTTCATCACTGTTCCCGACATTTCTGCATTAACGGTATCAGGCTCGGGCGATATCGATAACGACGGCCCCATTGAGTCGCGCATACTGAACCTGACCTTGAGCGGCAGCGGGTCGATCAAACTCGACGACCTGAAATCGGAACGCCTGAAAGCCAACGTCTCCGGTAGCGGCAATGTGGAAGTAAAAGGCGATGGAACTGCCGAGGACCTGGGTGTTAACATCAGCGGATCGGGAAGTTTTAAAGGGGAGAACTTTAAATCGCAGGATGTAACCGTGCGTATCTCCGGTTCGGGGAATGCCTACATCGACTGTGAGAACAGCCTGATTGCCCGCATCCTGGGTTCGGGAAGTATCTTCTACAAAGGCAACCCGCGCATCGACCAGTCGGTTGGTGGATCGGGTAAAGTGAAAGCCCTCTAGAGGCGATCGCCACCCGGCATTGAAATTAACAAAGGCCATTCAAAGAAGTACGAGATTCTTTGAATGGCCTTTCGTTTGTGAGCACCTCTTCTGTTTTGCTTTTCGATCTCTGGTCTATTGACCGGGTGACTTGAAGTCACCCGGTCAATAGAAAATTGTTATCAGCTGTCTTGCTACACTAGCCGAATAATTACCGGAAATCATGCATCCTAAGTCTCCTACTCGCGAATAATCTTGATTTCGCCACCAACACCAAGCTTGATAATGCTCGATGGGGTAGCCGGTGTCACATCATCCTGGCGATATTCAACAATGTAGTCGACTGCATTTTTAATCTCATCGCTCACCTCGGCAAAAATAGCCGGCGAAGGCTGCCCGCTAATATTGGCCGATGTCGAAACAATCGGCTTGCGGAAACGCTGAATCAGCTGCTGCGTGAACCGTTCGGCAGTAATACGAATGCCAACCGAGCCATCCTCGGCCAGCAAGTTAGGCGCCAGGTTCTTCGCATCGGGATAAATGATGGTCATCGGCTTATCATTCACCTCAATCAGGCTGTAAGCAATTTCCGGCACTTCCTGCATGTAGCGTTCCAGCAGGTTTATATTCTCCATCAACACCAGCATACTTTTCGAATCAGCACGCTTTTTAATCTCGTAAACCCGTTTTACTGCGGCCTCGTTTGTTGCATCGCAGCCAATTCCCCAGATGGTATCAGTCGGGTACAGAATGACCCCACCTTTTTGCAGCACTTCAACTGCTTTCTTTAAATCGTCGTGCATGTTATAATGATTGATAAATTCGCATTAATTCATCGGCATAGCGTTTCGGACGGAAACGTTCTGCATTTTCGGAGCCTAAACAAATTTTGCGCTCCCGAAGTTTAGAATCACTCAAAAGTCCGTTAATCCCGTAGCCAATCGACTCCGGATCAAACGGGTCGACATAGGTGGCAGCTGTACCACCAACCTCCGGCATCGAGCTAATCGAGGAGGTAACCACCGGGCAACCACAGGCCTGCGCCTCCCCCACGGGTAAGCCGAACCCCTCGAAATAGGACACGAATACACACAAGGATGCCAGTTGGTACAAATGAGCCAAATCCTGAATGGGCAGGTAACGCAGAAAAATGAGTTGATCTTTTAGCTGCTCAATTAAGGGGCTCAGCTCCTTCATATAATTTGTTAGCTCGCCAACAATCACAACCGGCATATCAATGCGTTGGTCGATGATAGACTGGAGGACATTAAGCTGGTTTTTGCGCTTTTCAAGTGTCCCCGGCAGCAGGATGAATTCCCGGGGCAGACGGTATTTCTCACGCGTTACGGACAAAGCATCCTCGGTATTCTTTTCAAAAAATATTGGGTTGATGGACTGGTAAAGCACCTCGATCTTCGACTCGTCGACTTGCATAAAGTGAATCAGATCCTCCTTGGTTTGCTCGCTTATCGCAATAATTTTGTCGGAAACCCGGCTGGCATGTTGGTATTTCTTGTAGTGGATGCGGCGATCAGCAGCCCGGTAATATTTCGGGTAACGCAAAATCAGGAGGTCGTGAAAAGTGACCACGGAACGGATACCGGCTTTCGCCAGTCCAATCGGCAATTCGTGGCTAAGACCATGAAACAGGTTGATGCCCATTTTCTGCGCCAGCTCCGTAACCTTATAAGTTCGCCACACCGGCTTCACACTCTTCCACCATTGGCCTTGGGGAGCAACCGTAACAAAAGGCTCCGGAGCTTCATATAAATCAGGCTTTACGGCCGGGGTGAACAGAAAATAATCGTTCTCCGGATAGTATTGCTGCAAGGCATGGAGCGTATTACGACTATAACTCCCCAAACCCGTTGCATTCAGAAAAGCCCTTTTTGCATCAAAGCCAATTTTCAACGATTGCATCATAACATCAAAAGTACAAAAAAGCACAAATGCTTGTTACCGGTCATTCAAAAACCGGGGAACTTCCGTATCCCTGGTTCTTGGTCGTTTTGGCCTGTAAGCTTCCCCACCAAAGAGTTAAAGCCTTAGGAAAGCTTAAAAGCATAAAATTGCTTTTCATCGCACAAGCTCGTATCTTATATGGAAAAAACCTCCAGGCTTATGAAAATCGAAATTAATTTCATTGATACTGTCAACGACGGGAAATACCTTTTACAAGGTGAAGACCTTGCCTCTATCTTAAAAGAATCACTTGGCCCAGGCATGAACATCACCATTGACTATGAACTCAACGATTCCATTCGGATGGATTTGCAGTTACAGCCGGATCCTGTTCTCTGGGTACGTGAATATTTAAGTGAGCAATGTGAGCTTAGCCCCGAATTTGCAGAACGATTGAAGCTACTTGATTTTGTGCCACTACGACTCTTTACCCCAAAAACAGATGAAGCCGACATCTTACTTCAGTACTTTGACGGGGAAATGGAGACAATACTACTTAACCGACAATGGCCCGAAACCGATTGTCTTGTACTTAATTTCATTGTTTTTAACCAATTTCGCCATTACGAGATCCTCCAGGATATATATGCCGGGAAATTGACCTTTTAATTGCTACTGAATTTTTAAGAAAAGCATAAAGCCTTGATATAAGTGCCGGCCCGGTTGCCCCGGGCATAGGCCATTCAAAGCTTCCCCCCCTTTCCGCCGGCCAATGGCAGCCTTTCCCCACTAAACAGACCAATGTCCGCCACTACGGGCAAGCCTCTGCCAACAAACATTGGCATACCCGCCATCACGGGCATGACTTTGCGGACACACAAAAGCTTGCCCGGCATCACTGGCACGACTTTGTGTCTAAACATTAGCTTGCCCGGCACCGCTGGCAAGCTTTTGCGCCAACACATTTACCTGCCCGGCATCAATGGCAAGGGTTTTTAATGCACCGCGGGAATGTCGGGTCCCCATGGCATGAACCCGGCTGACAACCTGCCGGCACCGTTCCAAAAAGTTCCTGTTATTTTTAATAAAAACCCTTCAGCCCTTGACTTCAAGCATTGGTTTCCGTAAATTTAATGAACAAAAATCCAGAATCTTATTTCTTAACCGCGATTCGAAATAGATTCTACAACAACCAGGACGACTAACTTTTAAAATAAGAACGATGGATCTAATTCAAACTATCCAGTTGCCACGCTTGCGCAACAACGAGTACTATCAGTTTATGATTGATGTAGACAACCTCATTAACAAGGTCACACCAACGGCCTTGCAACTCGACAGTATCTACCCCGGTTTCTCAACTCAGCTGGAGGGTTTAGGTACCACTTTGCAGGTTGATCCGGCAAGTGCAAAAACCAAACAAATTACAGCAACCGACCTGAAACGCGACCGAACCTGGAGCGCACTGCACGAGCGCATCAAATCAACTTTATTATGTCCGGTTGAGGCCGAGGTTGAAAGTGCCAAAAGCCTGAAACGTGTTTTCGATGTGTACGGAAACCCCAGGGAGCTGCCGTACAATGAAGAAAGCGCAAAAATCACCAATCTGGTGGAAGATTTGGAAACTCCTGAGAACGCAACCCACTGCGATACCCTGGGAATTACCCCTTGGGTAGCTGCATTTAAGCAACAAAACCTCGATTTTCAAGCTCTCTTTAACTCCCGAAACGTGGAGCAGGCCAACCAGGTCAGTGGCGACGTAAATGCCGTGCGCGACCTTATTGACCCGATTTACCGGGAAATGGCAGACCGGATTGATGCACAGGTAACGCTCGAGCTTGCAACAAGCGTAACTGAAAATTTTATCCTCGAACTGAACCAACTCATTAAGTACTACAACGAAACCCTGGCCGCACGGGAAGGCCGTAGCAGTAGCGTCGCCAAATAACAGGCGCGCATCGATGGTTTAAGTAAGCATACCATATAATATTCAACACACTAAAGGCATCCGCAGGGGTGCCTTTAGTGTGTCAGCTATTGAATAGCTGCAACACTTCCTCAATGCGCAGGGATCCGACCTCTTAAAAAGATCGGATCCTTACCAGCCGGGCAAAAAAAACCGGGAAACTTTCGAATCCCGGCTTCTCAGATATCTTTCAATTCAGAATAGCTTATTCAAAATCGTCCAACCCATCGAAATCGAGGGTTGCGAAGTAGTCATCCAGCGTTTCAGCACGACGGATCTGAACCACTTCACCATTCTCGCGAAGTAGCAACTCTGCCGAGCGTGTCTTACCATTGTAATTGAATCCCATGGAGTGTCCGTGTGCTCCGGTATCGTGAATTACCACCAGGTCACCCGGTTCTACTTCGGGCAATAAACGGTTAATAGCAAACTTATCGTTGTTTTCGCACAACGAACCGGTTACATCGTAAATAGTATTGCATGTGCTTTTCTCCTTACCCAACACCGAAATGTGGTGATATGCACCATACAAAGCCGGACGCATCAGGTTAGCCATACACGAATCAAGGCCGGCGTATTTCTTGTAAGTTTCTTTAATATGCAGTACTTCTGATACCAGGTATCCGTAAGGTCCGGTGATGGCGCGACCCGATTCGAAGAAGATTTTCAACGGATCCAAACCATTTGCTACGATGTACTTCTCATAACGCTCTTTAATGCCATCGCTAACAATTTTCAGGTCAACCGGCTTATGCTCGTTTTTATATGGAATACCAATACCGCCACCCAAGTTTGCAAACTCGAAGCGAATGCCCAATTCTTTCGACAGATCAACGATCGTATCGAAAATAATGTCGGCCGTTTCAACAAAATAGTGCGCATCCAATTCGTTCGATGCCACCATGGTGTGAATACCGAAGCGAGTCACCCCTTTTGCTTTCAGGCGTTTGTAACCTTCGAACAACTGGTCGCGGGTGAAACCATATTTTGAATCTTCCGGATTACCAATGATGATATTACCTTCTTTCAATGCACCGGGGTTGTAACGGAAACAAACTAACTCGGGAATACCGGCGTGTTGCTCCAGGTAATCGATGTGCTTAATATCGTCGAGGTTGATAATGGCACCCAGCTCCATCGCTTTTTGGAATTCTTTGGCAGGTGTATCGTTTGAGGTAAACATGATTTCCTCACCACGCATTCCTACACGTTCTGCCAATACCAGCTCAGCCAATGAACTACAATCAATACCAAATTTCTCCTTCCGCAAAAGTTTCATCAGGTAAGGGTTCGGTGCTGCTTTAATGGCATAATATTCCTTAAAGCCCTCGTTCCACGAAAACGACTCGTTGAAATAACGGGCATACTCCATCATCGCTTTTTCATCGTAAATATGAAAAGGAGTTGGATACGTTTCAATGACTTTCTCAATCTGTTCTTTCGAAAAAGGTAATTTTTTACCGATCATATTCTTCACTGTTAATTAATCTGTTTTTCAGGCTCGTAAAACGAACTGTATTCAACTTAAGAGGTACAAAGATATAATAAAATAATCGCTCAGCTTTAAACTGATTTCAAACCTCGTATTTACCGAATGAATTGACAAACATTTGGCGCTTTTGTTCAAGTTTTGTCAGAAATAATCTAAACAAAAAGACATTGGAAAAAGCCACATGGAATTTTCGTAGGCAGCCGATTTTTATTCTCTGCGCAGAGAATTGGAATTTCCTGCTCAGGAAATCATTCATACCTGCCGTCGAAAGTAGTGGACTTCCCCCGAAGTGAAAACCTCCGGAAAACGATTTCTGCTATCCAACCAATTCACTCAGCAATTCGTCACTCAAAACACCCGAGCAAATCTCGCGCACTTCACCGGTCATATGGATTTGCCAGTCTTCATCAATCTCCAGTTTCAACTCTCCACCGGGCATCTTCATCGTTAGCTTGCGGTCGGTTAAGCCTTTTTTCACCATCACGGCAGCAACAGCACTCGAGGAGCTCCCCGAGGCCAGCGTCCAGCCGGCACCACGCTCCCAAATCAGGATTTCCACCAAATCGGGTGAAATAACCTTTGCAAACTGCACATTTATGCGGTTCGGAAATTTCGGATGGTTTTCAATTTGGGAGCCAAACTGTTTGATCTCCGCTTCCGACAATTCATCCTTCAGTACAATACAGTGCGGATTACCAACCGACACGCAGTTAATCTGATAACTCACACCATCTTCCAGGTCGAGTGTTTCATTCAGGCACTCCGGCAGATCGCTCTTCACCGGCACCTTTTCCGACTCGAAAATCGCAGCCCCCATGTCCACTTTAATCATGCGGGCCTTGCCTTTTTCCTGCTGAATTACTTCAGCCTGAACAACGCCACCAAGCGTATCGATGGAGAACGATGTTTGAGTGGTATAACCATGGTCGAACAGAAATTTAGAAAAAATGCGTAAACCATTGCCACTCTTTTCTGCTTCCGAGCCGTCGGGATTCAGGATACGCAGACCAAAATCGGCCTTGTCGCTATCCACCAGCACCAGGATACCATCGGAACCAATACCGTAATGCACGTCGCAAATCAGTTGAATATTCTTTTCGGTGAAGTCAAAATCGACTTTATGGTTGTCCATCACAATGTAGTCGTTACCCAAACCATGTGACTTTACAAAGAAGTTGTTATTCATAGGAAAATGGATTCTAATTGTTTTCAACAAAAATAACCGAAAATACCACTTTTGCGCGCCACTGAAAGATGAATTTCATCAGTTAAAAGCTCCATTGAATTTGACTGAGCCTCCCTCCAGTTCCAATAATTTCGACACACAAGCCGGAATTTCGTTGCGGTGGTGTGTAACGTAAACCATGGTGGTATGCAGATGCCTGCAAACCTGGTCGAGCAGGTTAACGAAGCGTTGCGTTTGTTCCTCATCCAGGCCCTGGCAAGGTTCGTCTAAAATTAAGAGCGAGGGTGATTTCACCAACGCACGAGCCAGCAATAACGCCCTTTGTTCGCCCAGCGAAGCCTGAATAAACATGCGCTCCTTCAAGTGATCGAGCCCCAGAACCGGGAACCAGCGTTCGGCCAAATCACGTTCCAGATCAGTTGGCTGGCTGGCAAAACCAATTTCATTTTTGAAGCCCGAGACAATCACATCCATGCAGCTCAACGCATCGTAATGACTATGTGGTTTCGACTGCAAACCCGGGATGGTGTTAAAAATCCCTTCTCCACGAAGGAAGTATAAGTGCAGTTCGGGTGAAACAAAACCAATCCGGTTTTTAATATCCCAAATGCTCTCCCCCGAGCCACGCTGCCGGTCAAAAAGCACCAAATCATTGGTATAGCCCTGCGGATTATCGGCAGTTACCAAACTCAACAGCGTTGACTTTCCGGCACCGTTGTGGCCCAGCAATGCCCACTGTTCGCCCGGCGTAACCTGCCAGTCGATATCTTTCAGTATTTGTTTGCCACCAATGGTTACCTGCACTTTTTTCATACCTACGATTTGCTCAAAATGCTCATTGTGCTTTACCAGGCCGGAAAAAAGTTCCGGAGCAATGGGCTCCCAGGTCTTCTCGTGTCCGGTTTGAGGCTGAAAATGCGCGGTGGGGCAACATTGCAACTGCTGGCCTTCGTGAAGTTCAATCACCTGAGAGACACCCCCAGGGATCAGTTTTGGCGAGCAAATAATAATAAAGGAAATTCCGGCCTTCATTTGCCGTTGAATAAGCGTGGTTAGCTTTTCACGAGAATCAACATCCAGCCCTACGAAGGGCTGATCGAGCACCATCACATCGGGCTTTTGCAGCAAAGCCGCAGCCAGCTGCGTACGCTTACGCTCTCCGTTACTCAACTGCAATAACTTTCGGTCGCCCAAATGAGCAATATGCATGATTTCCATTACCGAAGTAACTTCGCCATTGGTGATTGACAATTCTTCTTTAGCGGCCACTTTTTCCAGATACCCCTGAATCGTCGGGCTGTTTTCCATGCCCTGGTTTTCATAACGCTGACCGTAATAGGTACTTCGTCTGCCCGAGAGCGAAAGGAAATTATCCTGTTGGGTAACCATGGTTCGCTTAATTGTTTCAGGTGCACTTAAGCTACCGGAGCTGGGAGTAAGTTGCCCGGCAATCAATCTTCCCAAGCTGGTTTTACCACTACCGGAGCTGCCGGTAATTGCCAATGATTCTCCCAAGGAAAGGGAAAATGAGATATTATTTAAGATGGTTCTCATACCGCTTCGAAGCACCAGCGATTGTGCAATTATTCTGCTTTCGTTTTCCATACCCTAAAGATAGGCCGAACGCCCCCAATTTTGTCCGAGGAAGGCTTTATCTGGCTCAAAAATTAAGATAAAACAAAGGCTGACCAATCGGCCAGCCTTGCTTTCCTTCCACTCCCGGTCTATTGCAAAACAAAACTAATCGGCACACTAAAGGCAACCCGAACAGGTTCTCCCTGTTGTTTTCCGGGTTTCCAAACCGGCAAGCTATTCACAACCCGTAAGGCTTCTTTGTCGAGCGCCGGGTCTACGCTACGGATTACCCGGGCATTGGTAACATGCCCATCCTTATCCACGACAAAGTTCACATACACTTTCCCCTGAATTCCATTTTCCTGAGCAACAACCGGATATTTGATGGACTCGGCAATATACCGTCGAAGTGCCATTTCACCTCCGGGGAACTCAGGCATTTCTTCTACGATGTAGAAGATCGGTTCTTCATTCTTTTCGGCCTCCGCTTCCCGCTTAACCGTTGTTGCGATCGGTGTTACTTCGATGGCTGTTTCAGCATCAGCTTCGGTATCCTGAATCTCTAAGTCTTCTTTAACATCTACATCATTGGCAACAATATTCAACACCTCAACAACTTTGGGTGGTGGCGGCGGTGTGGGCGGCCGCTCCTGTTCTTGTCTGGTTATGGGAATTATTTCTGTTTCAATGTCCTGTACTGTTACACCACCTAATGTCTCAACTTCCTTCACAGGAGTTTTCAATTCGAAAGCAAAAAAGCAAATCCCCAAAGCCAGAATTAACCCGATCTCAACAAAAAAGTTGTGATAACGTTCCAGGTCAACATTTGGATACTTCTTAACTTCCATGACTTTTGGTTTTACTATTCAATCTGAACTACAAATTACACTGTATTTAGAGGTGAGGTTCTTTAGCGAACCAGTAGCGCATCTCAGAATATTTCCTGAAGGAAATTATGAACACTGTTCATGCACATTGGAGGAGCTTGCATTAGAATATACGAATCGCGGGATTAGCTAGTTCCAAATTACTTAAGAAGAAGTATGTTAATGATAGCTATTCTACAACAGGAAGGTTTATTACAAAGAAGCCCGATCCGAAAATTGAATTTCGAATCGGGCAACAACTTGTTTTATTTCTATGAAATGTTTAATCCAGAACAAAGGCTTCAGGCTCCTTAACACCAGCAAAAAAGTTCTCCAACTCTTTTAGGGTAGTCTCCGTTTTCGGAACATCCTTCACAATCTTCCCTTTTTCGAGAATGACAATGCGGTTGCACACTTCGGTAATATTATCGAGCGTATGCCCCGAAATCAGGAATGTTGTTCCTTGCTCTGCTGCCTGCTTCTTAATCAAACTTCTCAACTTGTACTGCGAACTGGGATCGAGGTTGGCAAAGGGTTCATCCAGAATAACTACTTCAGGCTGTCCCATCATTGCTGCGGCAATACCGACCTTTTTTTGGTTCCCTTTAGACAGGTCGCGAATGAATTTCTTTTTACCCCGAACCTCACCATTAAAAAACTCATCGAAAGCAGCCAGGTGAAGCTCCAGATCCGACTTATTCATATCCCGCAAATCGCCAATAAACGAGAAATACTCATCTGCAGTCAGATAGCCGATGGTGAAACTTTCGTCGATAAAAGCACCGGTAAATGCCTTCCAGTCTTCGGATTCCTGCACGGTAATTCCCTGGCTAACGACATGTCCTTTCGATGGCACGATCAGATCGAGAATAAGGTTAAACAAAGTTGTTTTACCGGCACCATTGTTGCCAACCAAGCCAAACAATTCACCTTTTTCAACCTTCAGTTCTGAAATGTTCAGAACAATTTCTTTTTGATAGGCTTTTATGAGATTTACAATTTCAATCATAATCAGGAGTTTTTATAATCGCGAATCATGCGATGTTTATTCTTTCTGTAAATTTTATCGAAATAATTAAATAGATGTGGCTGAAGTACGATTCCGAGCACACCAACGCCACCCATGATCAATAGTGCAGGAACTACATCGGTCAGCCATTTAAACAGGGAAAAAATAATGATTGGACCAACAATCAACGGAAAAGCAAGCAACCATTGCGCAGCTCCCACTCCCTGGTAATTAAACATAGCTGAACCACCCAGGTCAACAGCCTTTTTACTACCGCTTCCAAATAGGAAAATCAGGTTCATATTCACACCAACATGATAGAAAAACAAGGCTGTATTGAAATAGAGAACCCGGATATCAATGAATCCGTAGGCCAATGTCACCAGAAAATAGACAAACGACACAACAACATTCATATAGTAGAATGCCTGCAGAAACTGTTTCATCTTGAAGTTCTGGGTCATCAACATCGGAAAGTAACGACTATGCCAGGCCGGGAAAAACTGCCCGATAGAAATTGTAAACATGCCGGTCATTAGTAAGCCTCCTAAAATGAAGATGGCATCCGGAATTCCCTTCGCACTATCCTTATAAATAAGAAAGCCGTAAGCTAAAAAAAGGATCGTCATCAGAAATTGCGTACGCGGCCGCTTGTTTCTCCAGATCATGCGAACATCGAGCGATATAAACTTCCCGTAATCCCCCAGGCGGCTCATCCAGCTAAAATCGCGAACGTTAGAGTCCTTTTGTTTCCGTTCAACCAGGTTCAGATACAGATTAGTTATCAGGTAACGTTCATTCAACCAGTAAAAAACAACCGGAAATAGCAATAAGACCAAAACGAGAGCAGGTTGTACCATCACCAGGTCAAGCAGCTTTCCGAACAGCCCGGTCAGATCGACAACGCCAAAGAAATTGACAGCATATAATCCGCAAAAGATCGCTGCAAAAACATAAAATCCATAGCTACTCTCGTTAATCCACCATTTCAGGTAAGTCGTTAGAAAATGGTTGTTTAAAATTAACAAGACTATACTAACCAACCAGACGACAGCCTCCACGGAAGTATGACCGGGAACCACAATCCGGAAGAAGAGCGGAACAATCATAAAAAACGGAAGCAAATTGAAAAAATGCAATAAGGAACGAACCAGCAGATACCGGGCAATTTGTTTTCGCTTGATATTTTGAATGATAAATGGCTTGAAGCTAATTGTTGGCAAACTTTGCAGCATCTGCCGGATAACCAGATCAAATGCGAAATAAATTAACAGATAGCTGTTCAAGGCACTTGTTAGCTCCTGATCCGGGAATTTCTCTGCCAATACTTTGGGAATAACAAAGATACCTAATGACAGAAATACCAGCGTAAAATAAAGGGCCAGAAAGATCAGCATGATCGTTGTTGCCACGCTACGCCCGAAGGAGGACGATCGCCTGACTTCTTTCCAGGAAAATGAAAAAAGATTTGGTTTCATAGTTGTTTTTGGAATTTGCTATCTAAATTACATAATTTTATTGACGATTGTACAACTTTTCTTAAAAACAAGATTTTCACCCTGCAGATTAGTCAACTGAATGTAAAAGACATAAATACCTGCAGGTAACTCTTGACCGTTGTTCCGTTTGCCGTCCCAGGTTAGATCGGCCTGTTGACCAATTGTTACATTTTTCTGAGGTTGATCGACCAAACGACCTTCGGAATCGAACACACGGCTATTCATCGTCCATTCCGATTTAACCAGTTCCAGATGAATCGTCAGGTAATCGTTATAACCATCTCCATTTGGGGAAATCGCTTTGGGCTGCAACTGAACTACATTTTTCTCCACTTGGTCGACAGCCATCGAGTTCGGACAGCCCGGTGTTGCAAAACCGGCAGTAGCAGCAGCCGACGTCCAGTTATTCCAGTCAGCAGTTGGAGACTCTAAAGTTTTTCGTTCCAGGGAAACACCCTCCTCATCGGCAATGAGAGGATTATGCATTTTATCGCTGTAAACTAATTCATCCAACACATTCAGCGAATCATCGAGCAGTACAACAACGCCTCCATCATTCGGCATCGCAGGTAAAACGGCCGCCCTGAAATTTTCAGGACAAGTTTGAGGGTACAGGACCAACAGTGTATCCGGATTTTCACAAAGAAGCACGAAACCTGAAGGCTCTAAATAATCGGCAAAAGCCGAGAAAGGAATGATTTGTTTCAGCTTACCATCGCCATCGCGCGAAGCGATGAACAGGTGATCGGTTCGAAGTTCCTTTTCGGACACGTTGACGACCTCCACAAAATCGGGACAATCGGGGTAAGGATTAAAAAGCAGCTCATTCAGCAAAACATCTCCGGCAGAAGCTAAATTATCGGGCAAAAGCGGTGGGTCTTGTGCCTCAACCAAAATATTATCCACGATAATTTTATCTGATGCGTAGGTTGTTTTCAACCGAATGATGATCTGCAAAGAATCTCCTTCCAGACCAGCCTGCCCAACTTCGGCCTCACCCCAGTTCCCGGCAACATGCCCGTTTGTCTCAAAAGGCAACTCGGGCCCTCCGTCCAATCGGTAATAAACAGCAATATACTTGTTCGCTTCCGTG
Source organism: Mangrovibacterium sp. (assembly GCF_059905295.1). NCBI lineage: Bacteria > Pseudomonadati > Bacteroidota > Bacteroidia > Marinilabiliales > Prolixibacteraceae > Mangrovibacterium > Mangrovibacterium sp. The sequence goes on along the minus strand of NZ_JBZQJF010000291.1, from coordinate 1,537 downwards.
TTGCCGCTACCGGTTTCCATTACCGTTAGATGACAGGAGATCTGATCTTCTCCCGAGATATCAATCCACTCCGACCTCCAAACGGCTTCACCACCGCAATCAACGGCTTCAAATCTGCCCCCGGCGGTGCTTACCGTCTTCACATAATCACCAGCGTCCGAAAAGATACAATCATCCACATTTAGGGTCCACTTCGCGATCTGGGAAAGGTCTGAATGGAATGAAATTCCATCACCAATTCCCCAGTAACCTTGATCAGGGATGGTAAAATTTTCAATCCAAATCGGGCGGGCTTCGGTATTGATTGTTAACAGGATGATTGCTAACACTAGAAAATAACAAGATTTAGCGTTCATCGGGTGAAAAATTAAAAGTAAACTACTAATTTTGGGGCCTTTATGTTTCGCTTGTTCGAAACTGATTTTTAATGATTTAAATTAACAAAATTTACCGAACTATGAAAGTTGCAATTGTTGGTGCAAGTGGAGCGGTTGGCCAGGAGTTTTTAAAAGTATTGGCCGAACGGAATTTCCCGCTCGATGAGTTAGTTTTATTTGGTTCGGCCAGAAGTGCCGGAAAAGAATATGAGTTTAAAGGCAAAAAACTAACTGTTAAAGAGCTTAAGCACAACGACGATTTCAAAGATATTGATATTGCATTAACCTCTGCCGGCGGATCGATCTCTAAAGATTTTGCAGAAACAATTACCAAACACGGAGCGATCATGATTGATAACTCAAGCGCCTTCCGTTACGACGACGACGTGCCTTTGGTTGTTCCTGAAGTTAATCCTGAAGATGCTTTGGTTCGTCCACGCAATATTATTGCCAACCCAAACTGCTCAACGATCCAAATGGTTGTTGCCCTGAAACCCATTCAGGATTTGTCGAACATCACAAAGGTTCAGGTAGCAACATACCAGGCCGCGAGTGGTGCAGGAGCACAAGGCATTGCCGAGCTGGAAGAACAAACAAAACAGCTGGCAAATGGTGAAGAAACAACGGTTGATAAATTTGCCTATCAGTTGGCCATGAACGTCATTCCTCACATTGATGTATTTCTCGACAACGATTACACCAAAGAGGAAATGAAGATGAACTGGGAAACCAAGAAAATCATGCACGCCAACACCGAGGTTAGCGCAACCTGTGTGCGTGTGCCGGTAGCTCGTTCTCACTCCGAAGCAATTTGGATTGAAACTGAAGAAGAACTGAGCGTTGCCCAGGTTCGCGAGGCTTTCGAAAAATTTGAAGGCTTAACTGTAATCGACAACCCGCAAAACAAAGAATATCCAATGCCTTTGTTTGTTGCCGGTAAAGATGATGTTTACGTTGGTCGTTTGCGCAAAGACATCACCAACCCGAAAGGATTAACTTTTTGGTGTGTGGGTGACCAAATTAAAAAAGGCGCTGCATTAAATGCTGTACAAATTGCCGAATGGTTGATTAAAAATGGTGAGGTGAAATAATCACTTTCCAAACAAAAATAAAAAAGCCGGAAAAAAAATCTTTCCGGCTTTTTCTATGAAAATGGGTTG
>NZ_JBZQJF010000290.1:0-3266 GCF_059905295.1 Mangrovibacterium sp. | reverse complement strand
GCATAATAGAGTGTTGGCGATTCCGGGCTCCACAACTGCGGATCCTTCAAAGCTATGTTTTGCTCAAACTCGTCACCAAACAGGGTTTGTGCAGAACCTGATGCGAGGACATTTCCGGCAGCATCTTTAATCTCTGTTTCAATACGCAGCTTATGCCCCGCAACTTTCGATTTGATATTGATTTGCGCCAGGCTATCGCTGACAAAAGGAGTGGTTACAAAAGTTCCCCAAAGCTGAAAGTGATTTTTGGGTTCAACCACAATGCGTACCTTACGGAACAAACCGGCACCAGGGTACCAGCGCGACGACAAAGGTTTGGGCGAAAGATGAACCGCCAGCAGATTGTCCTTCCCGGACTTCACCAAGTCGGTAATATCCAAATTAAAATAAGCATATCCGTAGCCCCACTCCCCGGCTTTTTCACCATTGACAAAAACTTCAGGGTCACTCATCGCTCCTTCAAAAACAACGAGCACACGACTCCCCTCTTCCAATTCAGGCAAATGGAAGTTCGTGCGGTACCAACCATCGCCAATGTGTGGCAAGGATCCGGTACGACCAGTCTTCTCAGTTGCTTCTTTTTCGTTATTCTGGGTAATAGCCACCACCTGCTTATCCACGTCCTTATCAAAAGGACCATAAATGGCCCAGTCGTGAGGCACCTTTACACGCTCCCATTTCGAGTCGTCAAAATTGATCTGCGAAGCATTTTCAAAATTGCCTTTGGTAAACTTCCAGTTATTTTCCAGTAAAAGCTCCGTTCTTTGAGCATGTGCAAAGAGACCGCTGAGTAGCAGAATCGTCAAACAAAACGTTTTCATTCTTATTTATTAAATTGAGTCATTAGTAGTTCCCAGCGAATTTACACTTGCTTTTCCAAAGGAACAAAACATACTTGCTGTAGAAAATGAACCTTAAAGCAAAGTTGTTTTCCGTATTCATCCACCTCTTGTGCCAATCTATACCCCTTCAACAAAATTGTAATCCGTATTTTCGTGGCTGTTCAATGAATCAAAAAATAAGATCAAACCAATATTATATGAAAAAGATCAATCAATTTTTCGCAGCTGCCTGCATGTTAGCCTTAGCTGCCTGCCAGGCTCCCAAAGTTGAATACAGCGGAAACCCGCTATTTCAGGATCCCCTGACGGCCGATCCCTGTGCCATGGTCTATAACGACACCGTTTACCTGTTTACCGGCTCCGATGAAATTCCTCCGGGAGAAGATGGCTTCCTGATGAAAAAATGGTATGCCTTCTCGAGCCCCGACATGGTGCACTGGACCAACCATGGTGTAAAACTTAGCGTTGACGATTTCAAATGGGCATCGCACAATGCTTTTGCCGGCCATGTGGTGGAAAACCACGGCAAATTTTGGTGGTATGTACCTATGGTGTTAAAAGACAGCACCGCCATTACCCACGAAGGCTTTGGTATTGGCGTAGCCGTTGCCGACCATCCGCTGGGACCCTACAAAGATGCCTTGGGTGGCCCTATTATCTGCGACACAACGAAAAACTCGGTGGTCCTGAATATCGCCCCGGCCGTTTATGTTGACGACGACGGACAAGTCTACATGTACTGGGGATCGTGGAACGAAGCCCGCTATGTGAAGCTGAAAGACAACATGATTGAAACCGACGGCCCTGTACATACCGTTGAAGCTAAAAACTTCTTCGAAGCACCGTGGATTCACAAAAAAGGCGATACGTACTATTTCTCGTATGCAGCTCATTACCCTTCAACAACCGAATATTCAACATCGAAAAGTATTACCGGCCCATGGGAATATCAAGGGGTGATTAACGACACCATTCACAACTCGCCAACAAACCACCAGGCCATTATCACCTTTAAAGGACAAGACTACATATTTTACCATAATGCCGACACGCCAACCGGTGGCCCGTTCCGCCGCAGCGTTTGTGTGGATAGTCTGAACTACGACGCCAATGGCAAAATACTGAAAGTGAGACGCACCAAAACCGGTGTACCAATCGTGAAATAAGCTAAAATGTAAAAATAGTTCGTAGCGAACAGAGGGGAAGATCTTTCGGGATCTTCTCTTTTTTTGGTTGAAAAAAAACGCCAACCGAGGGAACCTTTCAAAAGTAACCCAACCCAAAAAGCCAACGGTTAATCAGCCTGGTATTAAATCTTCGAAGAGTTTCGCGATTTCGGGATTTCCTTTTTCAAACACCCGGATGCCCACTGCCGAGATCTTGGTAATTTCGTCTTCCACGGTCCGCTGCAGCTTGTTTTTAGTCATTGTTGCAGCTTTACGGACAAACTTCAAACTTTCCTGGGTACTATCGGCAACAGCTAAAGCGGTCTGAAGCTCCTTGATCTCCACCATATCGGCATCAATAATTCCGGCCTGGTTACTCCATTCCTTATTTTTGGCATAGGCGGTCTGAATAACATCGGAGGCTGCAAGAACACTGTGAATGCTTTTGGACAGCTCAAAACCCACTCCGAAGGCTTGCAAAAGCTGCGGTGTAGGCGAAGCCGACTTCACCATTCTCCGAACCGATATAATGGTGGTATGCAGGCTTGCAATCAGCTCATTCTGTCGCTCGGTTTTCGATTTCTGGTTCACCAGGTTCTCCTTTTGTCCGGCTTGCCTGACAGACAACTGGGCCAAATTAGCCTGAAACTGCGCAGGCTCATCCTGCTGCAACCGATCGGCTAACTCGTCCCGGTATTTTTCCAATAAAGATTCAGCTTGTTTGCCCTTCAGAATAGTGACTCCAATTTCCCACTTCGGTTTTCTTTCTGAACCCATAATTCAAGGTTTATTGAGATTGTTGTTTTCCTGTTGATCGTAATTTCACAACAAGTTACAATCATATGCTAAATAAAGTCAAGCCCGAATTTTATGTTTTTCATACATGTTCTCGAAAGTTGAAAGCTGAAAATTCTCCCGGTAATCTTCGTTCCCCACGGAAACAACAGGATTCATTAACCACGGACTTTTACAGCTTACCCGAACAAGTTCACCGGTCGCCCGACAGGGTTCACGGGTCGCCCGTTTTAACTCACGTGTTATCAGAAATAGCTCACGGATCAACAGACATATTTCACGGGTTATCCGCAAAAAGGGACCGAAAGCACAAGTAAGCTCACCGTCCGCCCTAAATTCTTCGAAACATAACGCACACACCAACAGTGTTTTTCTAATTTTTTATTTGTAAAGTATCTGTTTTGGGTTGCCTCCCTGCAATTATTAGCGTAACTTTTCTCACAAATTCTTATCAACTTAATTT
>NZ_JBZQJF010000289.1:0-2739 GCF_059905295.1 Mangrovibacterium sp. | reverse complement strand
AACTTGCCCTGCGAGTATTTCTTTCGACAATTCATTCAACACAAACTTTTGCAGTAACCGGTTAACAGGTCGTGCACCAAACTGAGGATCATATCCGACAGATGCCAGCCATTGCACAGCAGCATCCGAAATCTGAATCCGAATATTCTGATTGCCCAATCGCTTAATAATCCGGTTGAACTGAATTCGTACAATTTTCTTCATATCATCCCGTCCAAGCGGTGTAAACATGATGGTCTCATCAATCCTGTTCAGGAACTCCGGACGAATTGTTTTCCGCAACAAATTCAAAACCTGAGAACGGGTTTGCTCAAAGACTTCAAGCTTATTGTTATCATTCATCCTCTCGAAACCCTCCTGGATTAGATGTGATCCCAGGTTTGAAGTCATGATAATAATCGTGTTTTTGAAGTTGACCATTCGACCTTTATTATCGGTCAGACGCCCGTCGTCCAGTACCTGCAACAGGACGTTGAAAACATCCGGGTGGGCTTTCTCTATTTCATCGAACAACACCACCGAATAAGGTTTACGCCTAACAGCTTCAGTCAGCTGACCTCCTTCATCGTAACCAATGTATCCGGGAGGCGAACCAATCAAACGTGTCACCGAGAATTTTTCCTGGTATTCCGACATATCGATCCGGGTCATCATGTTCTCGTCATCGAACAGGTATTCGGCCAAAGCTTTTGCCAACTCGGTTTTACCAACACCAGTTGTTCCCAGAAAAATGAACGATCCGATCGGTCGCTTTTCATCCTGCAAACCAGCACGGCTTCTACGCACTGCATCCGAGACTGCCTGAATGGCTTCCTCCTGTCCCACTACCCGATTATGCAGCTCTTCCTCCAGATGAAGTAATTTTTCGCGTTCACTCTGCATCATTTTACTTACCGGAATTCCGGTCCAGCGAGCCACAACCTCGGCGATATCCTCTGAATCAACTTCTTCTTTGATCAACGAATCACCCTGAATCTGTTGCAATTCTTTCTGCAAACGTTCAATCTCGGCCTCAGCTTCTTTGATTTTTCCATAACGAATTTCGGCAACCCGACCATAATCACCAGAGCGTTCAGCCTGTTCTGCTTCAAATTTGAAGTTTTCGATATCAGTTTTATTTTGCTGAATGCCATCAATAACTGATTTCTCCATCTCCCATTGAGCCCGGTAGCGCGATTGCTCTTCTTTCAGGTTTGCAATCTCCTCATTCAGCAAAGCCAACTTGGCCTCATCTTTTTCCCGTTTGATGGCTTCACGTTCAATTTCGAGCTGCTTAATCTTGCGTTCAATTTCATCCAATTCTTCTGGTACCGAGTCCATTTCCAAACGCAACTTGGCTGCTGCCTCATCCATTAAGTCAATGGCTTTATCCGGCAAGAACCGATCTGAAATATAACGTTGCGACAATTCAACAGCGGCAATAATGGCATTATCCTTAATCCGCACTTTATGGTGAGACTCGTAACGCTCTTTCAGTCCGCGCAAAATAGAAATTGCACTCAATGTATCCGGCTCATTCACCATTACAACCTGGAAACGACGCTCCAAAGCCTTATCCTTTTCAAAATACTTTTGATACTCATCCAGGGTTGTTGCGCCAATTGAACGCAACTCACCACGCGCCAAAGCCGGTTTCAAAATATTGGCAGCATCCATGGCTCCCTCACTTTTACCTGCTCCAACCAAAGTGTGAATTTCGTCGATAAACAAGATCACCTCGCCATCCGATTTGATAACCTCGTTAACTACGGCTTTCAAGCGTTCTTCAAATTCCCCTTTATATTTTGCACCTGCAATTAACGCTCCCATATCGAGCGAAAACAACTGTTTCGACTTCAAATTTTCAGGAACATCACCACGAACAATGCGGTGTGCTAAACCCTCAGCAATAGCTGTTTTACCGGTTCCCGGTTCACCAATCAGCACCGGGTTATTTTTAGTTCGTCGAGACAAAATTTGTAATACGCGGCGAATTTCTTCATCACGGCCAATAACCGGATCCAATTTCCCATTACGGGCTTGCTCGTTCAGGTTGATTGCAAACCGACTTAGCGAGTTAAATTGATCTTCGGCCGTCTGACTTTCAACTTTAGCACCTTTTCGTAACTCATTAACGGCGGCTTCCAGATCTTTTCGGTTAATACCATTATCCTTCATCAAACTGGCAATAGTATCACCACTTTCCAACAATCCTAGCAAAACGTGCTCAACCGAAACAAACTGGTCCTCCATTTTGCGGGACAAATCCAACGATTTCTGCAAAGCCTTGTTAGCTGCTGAGGATAAATATTGCTCTCCTCCGCTCACTTTCGGGTAACCATCAACAATACGATCTAATGCTTGTTGAAAAACAGGCACGTTGACCCCCAGTTTTTTCAATAGAAAACCGGTAACATTTTCAGCTGAATGTAACAAGCCTTTCAAAATATGACCTGTTTCAACAGCTTGTTGCTGCTTTGCTTGTGCTTCATCAAAAGCATGCTGCAAAGCCTCCTGCGATTTAATTGTGAAATTATTAAAGTTCATAGCTTCTCATTTTTCTGTTTCATGCATCCCAGCCGTAAAACATCAACTGAGATATCAGCATTCAGGCAAAAGAAAAGCCAAAATGACGACCAATGTTATGATAAGACAAAATGTCGGGATTTAAATAAGAAGGGCTGAAAAATCGTCGGGATTGACGACATGTGGTGCGAACTTTTGTCAGAAAAAGAAAAAAGGACGGTGTTCCGTCCTTTT
>NZ_JBZQJF010000288.1:0-27308 GCF_059905295.1 Mangrovibacterium sp. | reverse complement strand
CTCAGACAACCTTATTCTATTAGTTTACCTTAGTAGAATATCGTGCCACTCCGCACCCCTAAGCTTGTTTGAGTTTCGAGTTACAAGTTTCGAGTTTCGAGTTACAGGGACATTTGGTACTAATTATTTCCTTAACTGTTGCAATACTCATGACTCATGACTCATGACTCCTCAGACAACCTTATTCTATTAGTTTACCTTAGTAGAATTTCAGGCAACTCCGCCCCCTGACCTTATTTTAGTATTAAGGAGGCTGTCTAAAAAGTCGACAAGCAGAAATTCAGACTTACAAATTGATAGCTGTTGCTGATTTTACCCCTCCAAACCTCTCCGGCAACTGCCGGATGGCTTAAAGTCCCCTTCATTGCCTGTCCCGAATTCGTTTCGGGAGGATTTAGGGGTTAGTAACTTGAATGGACTTACAATTTGATAGTTTAGAGAAAACTCTTCAGACTTTTTAGACAGCTTCTGTTGGTAATTCCCTAAATCTTGAAAGTTTTCAATCCAAGCGGGCAGAAGAACTGCAACACCGTTTAACGGAATTGCAACTAAAAGGACATATTCTTTTTATCGCGAATTAAGCTTAAAGACATGTTCGCCTTGTAGTTTTGTCATCAAACGAAAACAAAGTGACAGAGACAAGTTACCCCACAGACCAGGACCTGTTTTCGCGAATTAAGCAAAACGACCATCAGGCACTTACTCGATTGTTTCAGCGTTACTACCAACCACTGTGCCGCTTTGTATTTGCTTTTATCCCCGAAAATGAAGTCGCCGAGGAACTTTCGGCCAACGTATTCATCAAGCTTTGGGAAAAGCGTGCTGAAATTAGCATCTATTATACCCTTCGCGCCTATTTATACCAGTCGGCCCGCAATCAAACGTTTTCTTATCTGCGCAAAAAAAAAATCGATCTCCAGGTTATGTCCGACGACTTCGATCCGGCCCAGGAAGCACCTCACTGCCCCGAGGCTATTTTTATAGCCAACGAACTGAACAACGAATTTACGGCCGTGTTTTCCAAGCTTCCTCCACGGGCCCAACTGGCTTTTAAACTACATCGCTTCGATGGTCTTAAATACCAGGAAATTGCCAACGTCATGGAAATAACCGTTGCAGCAGTTGAAAAGAATATAACCACAGCACTGAAAATCCTGCACCGCGAGCTGGTCGGAGAAAAAAGTTCCATCTAACGCATTTCATTAAACTGTAATCTACACTTAACAGCTCTTTATTCGGGTAAAGCCGAAAATTCGCGTCTCAAGGGGTAAATGACTGAAATGCCCCACAGAGATAAAATACGAATGATCCTCCGCCAGCTAAACGAAGAAAGCTCGATGGCTGAACGCGAACAATTCAGCAATTGGTTGATGGAGAGTCCGGAGAACCTGGACGCGTATATTGAATTAAAAGAAACTTGGAATAAACAATATACCAAACGGGTACCCTTTGATGAAAGCAGATCGTTGAAACGACTGCAATCGGCAACCAACAAGAAAAAAACAATCCGCCTGCCGAAAATGGTTTGGCAAGTTGCTGCTGTACTCGCGGTACTGCTAATCAGTGGTAGCTACCTACTGCTTCAGCGCAATTCCCAACCTGTTTCCACAGCACCTACACCAATGGCCATGATGACCAAAACATCGGGGCCCGGCGAACAAATGCGGGTAACATTACCCGATCAGTCAGTCATCTGGCTAAATGCCGAAAGCTCCATTAGCTACCCGGAGAAATTTGAAGGCTCCCGAAGAGAAATAAAGCTTTCTGGAGAAGCTTTTTTCGAGGTGACGAAAAACCCCGAGCGACCATTCGTCGTTCACACCCCCAATGTTACCACAACGGTACTGGGAACATCTTTCAATATTAAAGCATTCGACGATCAGGAAGCAACAGTAACAGTGGCTACGGGAAAGGTTCGGGTAACACACCCAACAGCAGACAATAAACCGGACGAGGTTTACTTACTCCCAAACCAACAGGCTGTGTGGAGCAAGGAAAATGGTGTCCTACAGAAAAAGAACATTGATGCCGAAAACTTCTATGCCTGGAAGAACGGCACCATCTGTTTCAACAACGAAACACTGAAGGAAACCATGCACATGCTTGAGCGCTGGTATAATGTAAGCATCAAAGTAAATGCAGCAAACAAAGTGGATAGGCATTACATCAACGGAAAATACAAAGACAAGAAACTCTATAACATACTCGACGGACTGTGTTACATCTACAACCTGGAGTATGAGTACCTCAACGACAGGACTATTGTGATTAATGAGAAAACAAGTTGCGAACAACAAAAAAGCTAAGCGAATGAAGAAAAATTAACGAGAAACCCAGCCTTAAAAAGCCTGTAGCAGCGACCAAATTCTGCAGGCATAAACAAAAAAACCCGCAGCAGCGACCAAACTTTTGCGGGCAAAACAAAAATGTTTTTTAAACAAACTTGTCAAAATTATGAAAATTAATTTACGAAAAAAACTCATGTTTGCATCCAAACAGATGTTTTACATCTTTCTGTTGCAGTTACTCTCGCTGCAACTGGTCAATGCGAATCAGATTAAAAGTCAAAGCATTGAACAAGTGAAAATTTCGGTAGGGCTGCAACAAGCCAGCCTCTATGAAATTTTCTCGGAAATCGAGAATAAAACCGATTTCGAATTTATCTATGACGCTAATATCCTCTCGAGCAAAGCAAAATGCTCGTTATCATTCGATGATCAATCTGTTTATGAAATTTTGGAAGAAGTAGCCAACACCTACATGCTGAACTTCCGCCAAATCAAGAACACAATCTATGTGAAAGACGCCCGGTTAGACGACAGTAAACCGTCGCTTGAAACAGAACAACAAACAAAAACTGTTTCGGGTAAGGTTACCGACAGCGACGGGAAACCGATGCCCGGGGTCTCGGTTATCGTAAAAGGAACCACTACCGGAGCTGTTACAGATGCTTCAGGAAACTACCAGTTTAACTTACCTGCTGATGCTACGATTTTAACCTTTTCGTTTATCGGAATGGATAAGCAGGAGGTTGCCATCAACGGACAGACGACAATCAATGTTGTTATGAATGAAGAAACAACTCAGCTCAACGAGATTGTTGCGATTGGTTATAACTCGATGAAGAAAAAAGACCTGACCGGCGCCGTATCAGTTGTTGATGTTAAAGAAATTTCGAATACCCCGGTAGCCGGGGTTGACCAAATGATCCAGGGCCATATGGCCGGGGTTAACGTTGTTGCCGACAACAACCCGGGTGGTGGTGTTGCAGTTCGTGTACGTGGTTTTAGTACAATCCGGAATAATGACCCGTTATATATTGTCGATGGTATTCCTGTTGAATCGGGAATCAACCTTGTTAACCCCAGTGATATTGAATCGATACAAATTCTGAAAGATGCTTCTTCGGCATCTATTTATGGTTCGCGTGCTGCTAACGGGGTCGTTATTATTACGACTAAAAAAGGCGTAAAAGGTCAATCAAAAATTTCATTTGATTCCTATGTAGGTGTGCAAAGTGCAGCCAAATTACTGAAACCGCTAAATGCACAGCAATACGGCGACTTGTTATGGCAAGCGCATTACAACGACGGGAAAACCCCTTCGAGCGATGTTTACGGAAGTGGTTCAACACCAGTAATTCCGGAATACCTCGACGATGCACATCGAGTACCAACGGCTGATGTAAACTGGGTTGATGCAATTATGCGAAATGCATTGGTTCACTCATACAACCTTGGCATCTCGAAAGGAAGCGACAATTCAAGACATTCCTTTTCGCTCGGTTATTTTGACCAGGACGGTATTGTAAAATATACCGGCTTCAAGCGGGTTTCGGCACGCTTTAACTCAGACTACCGTTTCTTTGACCGTTTGTCGATTGGTGAAAATTTTTCGCTATCGCATTCCTGGTCTACCCAGGCTGGCGTAAACAGTGCTTTAGGTAGTGTCGTTTTATCGGCTTATCAGTTTCCTTCAATTGCGCCTGTTAAGGATTTGGATGGAAATTATGCCGGAGCTTTCCTCAACGATACCGGCAACCCTTTAGCTTCACTCTATTATAACCGCGATGATAAAAGTAAACGGTTAAAGTTTTTTGGAAACGCTTATGCTGAAATAGACATCGTTAAAGGCCTGAAGGCAAAAACGAATTTCGGGATCGATTATAACGATTACTACCTGCGTAATTACAATCCGGCATACGTTGAAACAGGCGCTTTGAGTCCAAATACAACAAGTACCCTGACAACAACAAACAGCAAAAGATTTAACTGGGTTTGGACCAATACAATTAGCTATTCACAAGATTTTGACAAGCATCATATTTCCGCTTTTGGCGGGATGGAAGCTATTGAAACAAACTATGAAACATTTTCAGCATACCGGGAAGGTTTTGCATACGACGATCCGAACTTCCGTTACCTGAATGCCGGAGATTCCGGAACAATGGAAAACTCAGGAACCGGCTCCAAGTCAGCCCTTGAGTCATACTTTGGAAAGGTAGACTATATCTATGCCGACCGTTACCTGTTTAACTTCACCTTCCGTCGTGATGGCTCTTCGAAACTAGGCAATAATAAATGGGGAAATTTCCCTGCCATGTCTTTAGGATGGCGCCTTAGCGAAGAAGACTTCTTTAAAGTGGACGGTATTAGCAACCTGAAACTTCGCTTTGGATGGGGACAAAACGGGAACCAGGATGTTCCGGAATATGCAACAATTGAAAGTTACGCTTCAAACTCGTACAATTCCAACTATGCGATTGATGGTTCTCAAAACTCGGTTTACACCGGTTACACCCAAACCCGGAATGGAAATCCTGACTTAAAGTGGGAAACAACAACACAAACAAATATTGGTCTCGACCTTGGCTTGGCAGATAACCAGTTCAATATTACGGCTGATTATTTCATCAAGAAAACCAAAGACATGTTGATTGAGCGGACTTATCCGTTAATCATTGGTGGAACTAACCAAACCGTTTGGGATAATGTTGGGACAATGGAAAACAAAGGTTTTGAGTTGGTTTTCGACTATCACAGCAAACAAAAAAATGATTTCTCATGGAATGCCAGTCTTAATGTATCTCACGTAAAAAATGAGTTAACCTCATTACCTCAGGATGTTAGTTACATTACATTGCCAAGTTCAACGCTACACAGTGTCAATTTCGACCAGGAAGTTGCCCGGTCAGTGGTCGGTGAGCCAATTGCATCTTTCTATGTTTATAAGTGTTTGGGCATCTTTCAAAACCAGGAACAAATTGACGCCTATAAAATCCAACCGGATGCAAAACCTGGTGATTTGATATTTGAGGATGTTACAGGCGATGGCGTATTGGATGGTGAAGACCGCACTTTTGTTGGAAATCCTCATCCGGACGTAACCTTTGGACTCAACCTGGGCTTTAACTATAAAGACTTCGATCTTCAGGCTTTCTTTAACGGTAGTATTGGTAACGATATTTATGACCTTACCCGTTACAAAGGTGATTTCTTCAACCAAGCGGCTTACAACAAATTTGAGCGGATCACCAACGCCTGGAGCGAAACCAATACCAACACGTCAATTCCCCGATTATCGCTGGACGACCCGAATAACAACATTCGTCCATCTTCCTATTTTGTTTCCGATGGTTCGTATTTACGCCTGAAGAACCTGACTTTAGGATACAACTTCTCAAAACTGGCTAAGAAAATAAACAGTGAAAAGCTACGGGTTTACATTCAGGCTCAGAACCTATTAACAATTACAGGATACCAAGGGATGGACCCTGAAGTAGGATTACAAAGCTACAGTTCAAGTACCAGGAACTTGGATATGGGTGTCGACCGTGGACTCTATCCTACTGCCCGAACTTTTATGGTGGGCGTTAATCTTGGTTTTTAATTTTGAAAAAACTTAAAACAATAGAAATGAAAAAGTTATTATACATATTCATCATATCATTCCTCTTCTCGAGTTGCTCAAAAAGCTTTCTGGATGAATCACCAGTGGGGGAACTGACCCAAGATCAAGTTACGACTGCAGAAAATATTGAAAGCGTAGTTATATCTGCCTATTCGGTGTTGAATGGCCAGTTTGACAATGCTTCAAATGCTTACAACTCTCCGGATTCGAACTGGAGTTTCGGAGATGTTGTTTCCGATGATGCTTACAAAGGTGGTGGTGGTACCGGAGACCAAAACCAAATTCACTTGATGGAAATTTTTGCTCAGGATCCAACAATTACCGATGTTAGTCGCAAATGGTCTTGTTTATATGAAGGTATCCGCCGTGCTAATTTGGCCATTCGGCTATTGGAAAAATCGGAAGATTTTGATCCTGCTTTAAAAGCGCAACGTATTGGCGAGATGAGGTTTTTGCGCGGACATTATCATTTCGAAGCCAAGAAAATCTATGGCAATATCTGCTGGGTAGATGAAACAGTTGAAAGTACCGAAGATTACTATGCAATTTCGAATACTGATTTAACAAGCGACGAACAGTGGGCAAAAATTGAAGCCGATTTTACCGCTGCATATAATGCCTTACCTTCAACCCAGGATGAAGTAGGTCGCCCTACAAAAATGGCAGCCAAAGCCTATTTGGCAAAATGCTATATTTTCGAGAGCAAATGGACTGAAGCCAGCGACGCCGCTCAGGAAGTGATTGATTCGGAACAATATAGTTTGGAACCCAATTTCCGGGATGTATTCCTTCCGGAAAATGATAACGGCCCTGAAATTATTTTTGCTGTTCAGCATTCGATCAACGATGGCACAACAAGCGACTACAGCGGAAGTATCAGTGACCGTTTGATGTCTCCCGGCGGAAGTTACTATGCGAACTACGGATTCCTGCGTCCATCGCAAAACCTGGTAAATGCCTACCGAACAACAGCGGAAGGATTACCAACTTTTGACAATGTTGATGTAACCGATGCTGACAATGTAGATCCTCGTCTCGACCATACATTAGCACGTCCGGGAATTCCCTACCTCGATTTAGGAGCTTATGACTGGACTCCTCGCGAGGCAACGGTATACGGCCCCTACAGTCCTAAAAAAAGAATGGTATCGGCAAAGTCTGAATATTATGCCTCTTCATGGCCCTATGTAAATGCCTTGAACTATTACATTATTCGGTATGCAGATGTATTACTTTGGAAAGCTGAGGCTGAAATAGAACTGGGACATCTGGACAACGGAAGAACTTACATCAATATGGTACGCCAACGCGCTAAAGACAGTGAGTATGTACAGAATGTTGCCGGTACCGGTGATGCTGCAAACTATGTCATCAATACGTACGACTCGTTTGCTGACAAAGATGCAGCAGTAGCAGCATTAAGAATGGAACGTCGATTGGAATTTGCACAGGAAGGACACCGCTTTTTCGACCTGGTCCGCTGGGGAATTGCTGCCGATGTCATGAATACCTATTTTGCATCAGAAAAGCTGCTGCGATCACATTTAACGAATGCCAGCTTTACGGCCAACAAAAACGAATATCAGCCTATTCCTCAAGCCCAAATAGACTTGTGTACAGGCGATATGCAACAAAATCCGAATTACTAAATAACTTTCAAGGTCCGGTTTAATTCCGGACCTTGCTTTTTATACGAATCCCCTATTTATATTACTTTCAGAGGGGTCTTCACTGTTTTGCAGGTGTAACAACAATCAGCCGACTGGCTGCCGATTGTTACAAAACGGAAAAATCATGCAAAACGAATGATGACCTTGAACTTCACAAAAATGAAGTTCTAAGAAGGAACCCTATTAAAGGGAATTACATTTAAACAAACCCATTACTTAATAACAGATTGAACGATGAAACAAATTCTCATCCTTTTATTTTTCGTCGTTGCAGGAACATGTCTTTTACAGTCCTGCCACGAAGTCATGGCTAAAGAAGAGGCAAAGTCCCTCCGGACTGTCAACAAACGGGACATTCTGGCCGAAAAAATCTTCCCCTTTTTACAAATGGCTTTGGAAACTCCGGAGCTGAAAAATTGGCTGGAAAAAGACGAAGCTCTCAGTGCTCTGCTACAGGTAAAAAAACAAGCAATCAAAGACAGTGTTGCCCTGAATGGCATGATAGTACCTAAACCCAACGAATTTATTGTAGCTCCTTTCAAAATAAACGAGCAGGAGTTGCAAACAGCAAATAAAGAAATCGCTTCGTTGGCAAAACTTGATTTCATGAGCGGGATCTTAAAAAAGATGCGTGCAAGTAAATACTTTGCGATCGACAGCACCATAAACGACCAGCAACTTTTAGTTGAAACATTCAACAGGGAAATCGCTGGCATCAACCAGCTTATCAACACCTATGCATTGGGCGAAGAAACACGCTATTCTTTTATTGACTCGGTAAGCTACCCCGTTAACAGCAATTATTACCGGAAAGTCATTCATATAACAGCTTTAAACCAGGCCGACGAACTGGATACCTTGAATGTCTTTTACCAACCTTCCCTTTCATTTGCGTTGTGGCTACTCGAAATCAATAAACGGAACGAAGCTGCCCGTTTTGAACCGATGGAAGACGGAGAAAACGCCAAAGCAGTGTCTCAAATCAAGACAACAAACTGGGATGAATATCCATATTCCGCCATTCTTGTCCCCGGACATGGTCCCGAAGAACATGGTGTGGATTTAAGTCCGCTGGGTATGATGCGCTGCAAACTGGCGGCTGACCGCTATTACAAAGGCATGGCTCCTTTTGTTATTTTGTCCGGTGGTTTCGTTCACCCCTTTCAAACTCAATTTTGCGAGGCGGTTGAAATGAAAAAAAATTTAATGAATCGTTACCACATCCCCGAATCAGCATTAATTATCGAACCACATGCACGACATACGACAACAAACTTCAGAAATGCTGCCCGTTTGATTGAAAAGTATGGAATTCCAATAGATAAAAAAGCACTTTGCACCACGACCGTTGATCAAAGCTATTATATCACCAACGAGAATTTTCAGAATCGATGTGCTGAAGAACTTGGCTACATGCCCTACATCGCCAAAGAAAGACTGAGCAGAAACGATGTCGAGTTTATTCCAACAATCGAATCACTATTTATCGACAATAAAGATCCGCTTGATCCTTAATCAAACCAGCAACGATCGACTAAAAATTTAAAGGAGACTTTAAACTTAATATTAAGAGACTCAAAAATTTTGAGGAAATATTCATAAATGTCCGATATTTCATGCGGGAATCATTAATGTTAGTTGTATCAGATAATGAGTAGTCATCCTTTTTCCACTTGGATAAAGGATGGTTCTTTTTACAGATAATTCTACAAATATCTAACGAAGGCCAAAGTGGCCGAAAGAAAAAGAAAAAGTCATGTTCAATCTATTATCAAGATTTTGCAGCGGGAAAATGCTCAACCTTGCTCTGTTAACAATTCTATCAACATCTTGCCAGCAGAATAATACCGACCAATTGGAGTCAGATGAATTAAGCGACCATGTCAATGTATTCCTGGGTACTTCAGGCGACCATGGACAAATGTCTCCTTCAGCCGCCTACCCCTTTAGCATGCTCAGCATCGGGCCAATAACAACGCCGCATATACATACCGGTTATGAATATTATGCGAAAAAATACGAGGGGTTTGTGCACACGCATCTCGAAGGAGTTGGCTGCACCGGCGCTGGAGGAAATATATTAATCAAGCCGATCTTAAATGGGGACGAGAATACCTTACTGATCCGCAAAAACCAGCAGGCCAGCCCCGGTTATTATTCCGTCAATTTTGAAAACGGCATTCAAGCAGAAATGACTGTTGCACACAACTACGGACAACATCACTATCATTTCCCCCAATCGTCAAATGGTCTGCTTATAGACCTTTCCTTTACACAACCTCGGCGTTTTGTGGCCGAGGAACATCAACTTTCAAAAGACGCGATCAGCGGATGGATTGACACGCAAACGACTTGCAGTGCCGGTGTATACCGCATTTATTACTACCTGCAGGTTCCCGGATCAGTTGGTATCGATTCGATTGCAGAACACCAATTCATTGTTACGGGAAACAGCACAGAGGACTTGAATGTGCGTATTGGTTTTTCATCGGTGAACACGGAATATGCTAAAGCCCAAATCACTGATACCGATTTCAACAAAGTTAAAACCGACGCAAGCAAACAATGGGAAAAGCTGCTCAGCCACGTTCAGGTTGCAGGCGAAAAAGACAGGATTGATTTGTTTTACTCACTCTTGTACCGCGGTCTGCAGGCTCCCTATCGGGTATCGGAAGACGATGGCGTTTATCGTGCTATCGACGGCAGCATTCAACAAAGTCCGACACCAATTTACAACGGCTGGGCCATTTGGGATAACTACCGCGAACAGCTCCCCATGCTATCGCTGCTCTATCCCAACCGGTTCAACGATATTGCCAGATCGATCGCCAACCTGTATCCTTATGGCAAAAAAAACTGGGCAACCATGCACGAACCTTCTCCCACAGTCCGTACAGAGCATGCGATAGTTGTTTTACTCGATGCCTGGAATAAAGGCTACGATGTACCATTAGCTGACATCAAAGAATTCCTTTTAAAAGAAGCAGAAACACTGGACTACGGTGCTCCCGACAAAGCACTCGAATCATCATACGACTGCTGGGCCCTGTCTGAAATTCTGAAAAAATTGGGTGACGCCGAGTTGAGCAAGAAGTATTTGGACAAAGCACTAGACTATAAAAAATACTGGATGAAGGACTTTGCCGACCTTAGCAAAAACGATATCGACCGGATGCAGGCTCGTGGCCTTTACCAGGGGACCATCTGGCAATACCGTTGGTTTGTGCCTTTCGACGTTGCTGGTTTAAAGCAACTGGCAGGAGGCGAAGATACATTTATAAGCCAGCTCGACCGTTTCTTCGACGAGAACGACTACAACCATGCCAATCAGCCCGACTTGCAGGTACCTGGCATGTATAATGCCACCAAAGAGCCTTGGAAATCACAGAAATTGTACCGGGAACTTTTACTCGACACAGTAGTTCAGTGCTACTTCAACGACAACAGCAAAGGTGTTGATCCGTACATCGGACGAATTTATAAGAATCAGCCAAGGGCTTACCTGCGAACAATGGATGATGATGCCGGCACCATGTCATCCTGGTTTGTGATGCGCAGCATGGGCTTGTCTCCTGCTAATATCGGCGATCCGGTCTACTACCTGACAGCACCGATTTTCAAAACAGTCAAGATTGATTTTGGCAATGGCAAAAAGTTTTCGATTGAAGTAAAGAACTACAATAAAGACAACTATTACATCAATCGCGCAACGCTGAATGGCCAAGAACTTAACCGCAACTGGCTGACTCAAAAGGAACTTTCCGAAGGAGGAACGCTCGTTTTAGAGACCTCAAATATTCCAAACAAAAACTGGGGTGTAGAAAACCAATGGATTAGCCACATTAACCGCTAATTCATTTAACTTTAAACAAATTATTCTTCAACTTGATCAAGAAATTACCTACACTTTAATTCAATCTTCATCAAGTTGAAGTATGTCCAAGCTAATTTAGGTTGAATAATTACTTTCATTTTCCATATTGCTTTCGGAACGGAAAATTTAAAATAATAAAAAGATGAGCTTAAAAATCGTTCAGGTAGGAATCATCCTGCTGCTGGCAGCCAACTTTTGGTCCTGTAAGCCTTCAGCCCCTACTAAGGATGCAGAAATTGCTGCCCATTACGCTGCCTACGACGACAGCACACTAAACGGCACCCAACTGCCGGTTATGATGCCTTACAACCGGATTATTGATCCGGCCGGCAAAGTTATTTCGTTTGGCGATCCCGCACTGGAAAACCACAGTTTAGATTTGCAGCCCATTGCCAAAACCAACCAATTTGCGATTGAGGACCGCTACGGAATTGCGATTCTCGATGCAGACAAAACCGAAATTATTGCCCGCTGGACGTACAATGATGTTCCCGATCTAAAAGGTTTTATGAGTACTTATTCAGGTATCCAGGTACTGAATGAAGGAAGTAGCAACCGAATCTTCTGGAGTGCAGCAAGCGCCAAAGGTAAAGACTCCAAAATATTCGAAGCTGCCTGGGACGGAAAGTCACTTCAGCTTACCAACAGCTTCGACTTAGCCCCCGAGGGCGAGTCGCCAATGGCTTTGCCCAACGAGCTGGCTCTGAATACCGAAAACGGGAAACAGTACCTGTACGTTGTTTTGAACGGCAATAACAAGCTCAAAAAAATAGATCTCAAATCATGGAAAGTCATTTGGTCGGTTGATACCGGCGTGGCACCTTACGGAATTTTCATCACGGACGATATGGCATTTGTCACCAACTGGGGCGGCGAAATGCCGGGTGACACAACCCGCGAAACAGCAGGTGTTCCCTATGGCAAAGCTTACATCGATCCCAAAACCGGTGCAACGGATAATGGAAGCGTGGGCGTTTTCAGCCTAAAGAACGGCCAACTGGTTAAAAACATCGCAGTTGGCCTGCATCCGAACGATATTACCGGAACTGTAGACGGCAAATACATTTTCGTTTGTAACAGTAACAGCGACGATATTTCGGTTATTTCAGCCCAAACACTCAAAACGATTGAAACCATCCCTGTGAAAATTATGGGCTCGGAACATCAGCTGATCGGCGACTCGCCCAATGCTTTGGCTCTAAGCCCGGACAACACGAAACTTTACGTGGCAAATGGTATGGACAACGCTATTGCCGTTATCAAACTAAATCCCGAAACAAAAAGCAGCGCTATTGAAGGTTTTATCCCAACCGAGGCATATCCCGGTGGGCTGGTCGTTAACAACAAGCAACTTGTGGTGACTAACCTCGAAGGCGAAGGTGCCCGCGTAAACAGCCGCGAGATGGACGACCCCAGCGATATTACAAAAGCAGTGCAATCGGGAGCCTTCAACTCGCATCACCAAAAAGCAACCATTTCGGTGATCGACCTGCCAACTGCCGACGAACTGGCCGCTTATACCCAAAAGGTAAAAAAACTGATGCTCGATTTCCGCATTGAGCTGGCTAAGCTGGCCCCTCGTAAAGACCAGCCTGCCCGCCCCATTCCGGAGCGTATTGGCGAGCCTTCGGTATTTAAGCATGTGGTTTACATTATTAAAGAAAACCGCACCTACGACCAGGTCTTGGGTGATCTGGGAAAAGGAGACAGCGAAAAATCGCTTTGCATATTCGGGGACAGTATTACACCCAACCAGCACCAGCTGGCCCGCAACTTTGTGCTGCTCGATAATTATTATGCTTCAGGGAAATGCTCGGCCGAAGGGCACCAGTGGACCGATGCAGCCATGGTAACCGACTATGTGGAGAAGAATGTCCGGGCCTGGTTCCGCAGTTACCCGCACGTGCAAAACGATGCGATGGTTTACGATCAGAAAGGCTTTATCTGGAATAATGCGGCCGACCATGGCAAGACCGTCCGAATTTACGGTGAAGCCAGCGTCCCTGAATTAGACGAAAGCCTGAGCTGGACCGATTTTTACAACATGCGGCAACAAGGTGAACTGCCGAAATTCCACAATACCACGACCATCTCTCGGGTGGCGCCCATGTTATCGCAAAACTATCCGGCTTCGGACTATTTAAAAATACCCGATCAGTTTCGGGCTGATGCATTTATAAAAGAGTTGAAAGAGTATGAAGATCTTCCAGGCGACCAGTTTCCAGAACTATCGGTGATGGCTCTTTCACTCGACCACACCACCGGAACTCGTCCGGGAATGCCAACTCCACGAGCCATGGTTGCTGATAACGACCTCGCCCTGGGACGCATCGTTGAAGCAATCAGCAAAAGCCGATTCTGGAAGAACACCGTTATTTTTGTTACAGAAGATGACTCGCAGGCCGGATGGGATCATGTATCGGCTTATCGAACAACAGGGTTTATCATTAGCCCGTACAGCCAAAGCGGCAAAATAATTTCGACCAACTACAACCAAACCTGCATGGTTCGATCCATCGAACAAATTCTGGGCATTCCACCAATGAACCTGATGGATGCTACTGCCCTCCCTATGTTCGAATGTTTCAACAATAAGCCGGTAGCCGATCCGTATACGGCCCTGGCCAATCGTATTCCGCTGAATGAGATGAATGCCGATCTGACAGCACTAAACGGCAAAGCCCGCTTATATGCAGAACTGTCCATGCGTCCTGAATATGATCATCTGGATGCCGGAAACGACGATGTTCTAAATCGGATCTTGTGGTTCAGTGCCAAAGGTGAAGCCAGCTATCCCGAAGCATTGGTTGGCCCGGCGACAGATGATGATGACGACGATTAATAGACCTACACCATAAATTAAAGAGGAGAAGCATTAGTGCCTCTCCTCTTTTGTTTTCCTCGAATGAACAACCTTTTTCGGGGTGATCAGGTTCCTATTTTCTTGGTATTATCTTGATTCATTTGTTCGAAATGCTTTTCAAACTCTTTCTGTATTTTCTCGAACTGTTTAGGATCGCCGAAAAAATCGAATGGCATATCCTTTTGAATGGTATCATATTGGATTTGTGCTGAATCACTTTGGAAGAATTGGCTAAAATGCTGCATCATGCGCTCTTGCATTTCCTCCAGATCCGGAACCGAGTTTTGAAAACCAGGCGTTTCCTGAGTACTGTCGCTATACTGCTGATCGAACTGCTGAAAAAATTCTTTAGCAGAACCGGGGAAAGACCCTTCGAAAAAACTGTCGGAATCGTTACCCATTGAACCCTGGAACATTTCTTCCATCTGTTTTTGCAGTTCCTTCATATCTTGAGGGCTCATCGTCATTGTCGAGTCCGACGACCAGCTTTTCACATAAGTTGAATCGAACCGAACCAGGTTCCCGTTTTCATCGTACTCGCGGGTAACTTTCGACTGTTCATTCGGCTTGTTAGAAGTATCTTTTTGCTGTGCCTGTGCCATTACCGCCACAAGCAGAAACATTGCAAAGGGAATCAACTTTTTCATAACGCGTAGCTATTTTGAATGATTTTTAGATTCTTCTCTAAATTCACATCACCAAATTTAATCGATCGAACTGCAAAAATTTGTCAAAAATGTTTAAACAATTCTTATCAAAAGGTGACGAATTTTCAAAGTGAAGCCCGGAAGGGATAACAATAAACCTGCCTCCTACCCCGATCACCGAAACTGGTTCATCAAACTGAAGTGAAACAAAAATGGCCACCTTCCGGCAGCCATTCAGTATCGTTTATTCAACTAATTTCTTGTATTTAATGCGGTGTGGACCGGCATCGCCCAAACGCTTCTTCTTGTTCTCTTCGTATTCCGAATAGCTACCTTCAAAATACTGCACGTGCGACTCACCTTCGAATGCCAGGATGTGTGTTGCAATCCGGTCGAGGAACCAACGGTCGTGGGAAATTACCACCGCACAACCTGCAAAGTCGAGCAGGCCTTCCTCCAGCGCCCGCAGTGTATTCACATCAATATCGTTGGTCGGCTCATCGAGCAGCAGCACATTTCCTTCTTCTTTTAAGGCCAGGGCCAGGTGCAGTCGGTTACGCTCACCACCCGACAGAACGCCGCATTTCTTTTCCTGATCCGAGCCGGTAAAATTGAAACGCGACACATAAGCACGAGCATTAATCTGGCGGCCTCCCATGGCAATCAGGTCGGCTCCGCCTGAGATCACCTCGTAAACGGTTTTGTTCGCGTCGATGGCCGCATGCGATTGGTCTACATAAGCCAGCTTCACCGTTTCACCAACATCAAAAGTTCCTTTATCAGCCTCAAGCTGCTTCATGATCAACTTGAATAGTGTGGTTTTACCGGCACCGTTTGGCCCAATAACACCAACGATTCCGTTTGGCGGCAACACAAAGTCAAGGTCGTCAAACAAAATGCGATCGCCAAAAGCTTTCGTTACCCCATGTGCCTCGATCACCTTGTCGCCCAGGCGTGGTCCGTTCGGGATGAAGATTTCCAGCCTTTCTTCTTTTTGCTTCACATCTTCGTTCATCATCTGGTCATAGGCACTAATACGGGCTTTCGACTTGGCATGGCGAGCTTTCGGAGCCATTTTGATCCACTCAAGCTCGCGCTCCAGAGTTTTGCGTCGCTTCGATTGCTGCTTTTCTTCCATGGCCAGTCGTTTGGACTTTTGCTCGAGCCACGAAGAGTAATTGCCTTGCCATGGAATTCCTTCGCCACGATCCAGCTCCAAAATCCATCCGGCCACATTATCGAGGAAGTAACGGTCGTGCGTAATACAGATAACCGTACCTTTATATTGTTGCAGGTGAAGCTCCAGCCATTGCACCGATTCAGCATCCAGGTGGTTAGTCGGCTCGTCGAGCAACAGCACATCCGGTTCGCGCAATAACAAACGGCACAAAGCCACCCGACGTTGCTCACCACCCGACAACTCTTTTACAGGTTGGTCACCCGGAGGACAGCGCAAAGCATCCATCGCTCGCTCCAGTTTAGAGTCGAGGTTCCAGGCATCGTACTGATCAATTTTGTCCTGCAATTTTGCCTGCTCATCCATTAGCGCCTGCATCTTGTCAGGGTCTTCCAACACATCCGGATCCATGAATTTCTCGTTAACAGCCTCGTAAGCTTTCAGCACATCAACAACTTCCTGAACACCTTCTTCAACAACTTGTTTCACAGTCTTCTCAGGATCCAAATGCGGTTCCTGTTCCAAATATCCAACCGAGTAGCCGGGGGAGAATACCAGCTCGCCCTGAAAGGACTTATCCAGGCCCGCGATAATCTTCAGCAAAGTAGATTTTCCGGATCCGTTCAAACCAATAATACCGATCTTCGCCCCTAAAAAGAAAGACAAAGAAATATCCTTGATAACATGTTTCTGTGGAGGGTAAGTTTTACTTACCTTATACATCGAGAAAATAATTTTCTTATCGTCGCTCATATTTTTATTTTTATGTTCATCACAGACCAATGCCTGTTTCAAGCTATCCAACCTAAAACTTAGGTTAGCAAAATTAATGCATTTTTGTTTCGAAGATTCCTTATTTTAGAGTTAGAAAAATAAAAACAGGAAGCGTTTTGAAAATACTAGTTGTTGATGACAATCCGATCAATCAGAAGTTTGTTCAGTTATCGCTGCGCAATGCACATATTATTGAAACAGCCAATGATGGAGAAGAAGCTGTAATGAAAGCTTCGAGCAACATCTACGACTTAATCATCATGGATTTGTGGATGCCGATTATGGATGGTGCCGAAGCGACTTTACGCATCCGGCAAATCGACCAAAAGCACAACCGGCAAACTCCGATCTTAGTATTCACAACCAGCAATATGGAAAACGACCGCTCCCGTTGTTTGGAATACGGAGCAAACGAATACCTGGTAAAACCGGTAAGAGCAGCAACCCTGATGGAAAAAGTTTCCTACTTCTCGGATCGCAGCTCTCCCTCCTTCTTTTAAAATTCAAATCCCTGTTCTTTCAGAAAACTCAGTAGTTTGGCAGAGAAGTGCAGGTTATCTGCTTTTTTATAACGTACATCGGTAAACACCTGAGCCAGATTTTCCTTCCCGTTTTCGGCCACAAAATTCGCAGAACTTTCCAATGCTTCTTTCTCTGCAAATAAATCGTTAATCCGGTCTTCGGTATTTGCCACATATTTCTCGTTGTGCACAACTGCAGACAAGGGCAAACGATCAGTCAAAGGCGGTTCCTGATCCGGGTAGCCAACAGTTATCGCAGTTACAGGAATCACACCTTGAGGTAAATCCAAGGCTTTACTGATTTCGGGGGCATTATACAAAGCTGTTCCCAAGTAACAAATCCCCAAGCCTTCCGACTCTGCAGCCAAACAGATGTTTTGTGCAAACAACGAAGCATCCACTACCGAATTTAAAATCCACAGGAAATTATCATAGCCGGCATCAGCATTTCGTAATTCACACCAACGGTTAAAGCGATTCAGATCGGCACAAATCGTTAACAAAACCGGAGCTTGCTTCACCATCGGTTGGTTAAAGTGTAAAGGAGCCAGGTTGGCTTTAGCTTCATCATCGCGCGTAACCACAACACTGTACAATTGCATATTGCCGGTGGTTGAAGCGCGTGTTCCGGCTTCCAAAATCCGATCCAGCAAAGCTTGCTCGATTGGTATTGATTTATATTGACGAATAGAACGGTGATTCAATATGGTTTTCATCTTTGGAATTTTTTTGATTGAGCTGCCAAAGTTAAATGCTTGGCTCGATTAATAAAAAGCTTCAGCCTAAAAAAAACAAAGGGAAGCATTTTGCCTCCCTTTTGCCTCTTTCATAGCATACACCTAGCGCTTTACGATCGTCTGCGTACTACCTATTACATTGTCGTCTAACATGAGGGTAATAATATAAATTCCATTGCGCAGATCCGAGGTTGTTACCATGCCGGTCGGGTTCGTTATTTCTTTAACTTTTTGCCCTACAACATTAGTAATGTAAAGACTGCTAATATTTTCTGAATTTGAAATGTAGATCACATCATCAAATGGGTTGGGATAAACAGCGTAATCCTCCTTGCTCGCCAATTGGTCATCGGCAGCCAATGCATAATCGGATCCGGTTGTAAATGTCCACTCCGAGCTATCTGAGATACCACCAAAAGTACCTCCTGAAGCATCTGCAATGGCCCCATTATCTACAATCACATAATAATCTGTATTTAGGTCCAACTTACCAGTAACAGTTGCATCGTATGTAATATTCACAACATTATTATCAAACATGCCCGCTGTTAAAGCAATTGTCAATGTGGGAGAAGTATCTCCAACTTTATAAACATAGACGTTTCCTCCCTGACCAGACAAACTAACAGGCTGGTTAAACGTCATTGTTAAGTTCGGGTGGTTATCCGGGATTGTTGTACCGTCCGGCTCAAGAGCCAGAACCTGCAAGTCTGATTGCGATGTTGCTGTTGTGAAGTTCCAGTTGAAAACCTTGGTAATTCCAGCAAAAGGCTCCGGAGTGAAGGTCGTATTCTGAACAAAGTCAGGATATACGATAATATAGTACTCAGTATTCGATGTCGTTAATCCGGTTAAATCAACAGACACCAGGTTACCGGAAATTGAGACACGCTCATCAGTTGCTGCTAAAGTTATAACAGTTGTATTTTGTCCATCGTGAATATGCAGTTCAAGAACACCTGATCCTGCTTGCATATCCATGTTGAATTCCATTACAAATACCTGGTTCAACGGAACATCAACAGAATCGTCAACAGGTGTTAAGCTAACCAGTAATGGTTCCTCATTATACTCCGTTTCAAACTGCCAGTCGTCGGAAGAAATACCAGCTGCGGCCTCTCCTGTTGAAGAAACAAAGGCACCGGCATCAACAGAAACCTTATATTTTGTTGCCGGGCTTAGATCATTTATCTCAATATAAACCTGGTTACCAATTGTTGTGAAGTAGAAAGCATCTGCCTGAACATCCAACGACTGAACCAAAGTTCCATCTTCCAGGTAAATGTTAACAACACCCGAACCTAGCTCAACAGGCATATCAAAGTTTATGACCAAATCAGCTTCAGTTGAGATATTATCACCAGTCGGCGAATAGCTAATCACGTCGGGAACTAAATCGGCACGCACTGTAAAGGACCAGTCATCCTCTTCATCAATCCCTGCGAAAGGATTTCCTGACAAGTCAACCACCGCTCCTGGATCCATGGTCACATAATAATCTTCACCTTCTGTCAAACCATCAACTTTTCCAACAATAATAATCGAAGGATCATTCGGATCAGTTGTCAGAGTACTTGCATCAATCGTCTGAACCAGTATTCCGTTCCAGGTATAGATATACACATTACCAGTACCGGCAGTTACAGGTTCGACAAAATCTAACTGAAGAGAATCATTAGACAGAATAGTTTCGCCGGTCCCGGCATAATAACCATCCTCCCAAATACCTGTATCTGCATCGACATCCAAAATCGGTGCGGTCTTATCTTCTGTAACATAGTCGTTTTCAGCAAAGGTTTCATAAAAGAAATCACCATCTCCTAAAGGATGTATGTTTTGCTGTCCAAACTGCAACTTATCGTCCACAACAATCAGGCTATAATGCGTATTATCAGCTAAAGACTCCACCGGAGTAATTGTAACAACAGTAGAATCGTTTGTCCGACTAACAAGCGTAACTGTAAAAGCAACGGAACTATTATCGTCTGTATTCATTAACAGGAAACAATCCTGTAAATAAACACTATCAACCTCTAAGTTATTATCCGGGACGCTATTCACATAGGTAAACAACTTTCCAGCGAAGGTAACTGTAAACGATTGGTCCGTGCTGACCAGTGTCGATTCAGTATCGATCCCATTATCAGGATCAAAACTAACGTCCTCCGAAATTACTTGAGATTGAAAACTAACATTATAAGAATTTCCCGAAACCGACAAAGCCAATTGGTCTGCCGCAACAGTAGGATCAATTTGTTCTGAACCGGAAATTGGATTGTTTCCAATTCCATTTTGAGCATTCGCATTGAACAGGGTTACTAAACCCAGCAAAAGAATGATCAGGGGAGTTTTTATATACCAAGTAAAAGTTTTCTTCATAGCGTTGATATTAAACACTAAAACAAGGTCAATTTGAGAACATTTTGTTAATTTGAAACAATTCCAATCCTAAGATTATTTTGTTCGCATAACGCACATAACCAATACAAACCTAAAACATTTCCCACCAACACGCAATAGTTTTCAACCATAAATTGTGAATATTTTTCAAGTCACAGACCTCCAAAGCCCCTATAAACATTGACATTTTGCGATTTTATATTTTTTATTTTACTTATTTTTTATTCATTACATATATAACTTACATGTCCAGACAATTATTAAACAGATCCTTTAAAATCTTTCCTGAGAGCCAAAGCAATAAATGACTTCTCCCTGAGTTTTATTTGTAAATACAGCACTAAACAAAATTTAAAAACGGGATTTAAAAAGATGGTCAAAATCAAGGTCAAATATTCAAACAACACAGATGGTGCCCTATTCGCACACCCCATCAAAAAAGCTAAGGGCTATCGATCTCTTTCAGGAATTATCCTTTTTTCCACATTGCTGACGATTCTGTGTTCTAGTTGTAAGACATGTGAATGTCCTGCTTACTCCTTAAACAGCGAAAAAACAAAAATTAAGATTACTAATCAAAAAATGCCATCTGCGAAAAACGAAGAAAACATAATTTTTCAGACTAAACATATTGAAAAAGACGATGATCAAAATAGCCCTCTCAGCTATCAAAAATGCAATTTCGGTGATTTTTCTTCTATTCACAGCTAGTTAAAACACGAAATCTGTCCTCAAAACGAGCGAAAGGAATCACAAAACGACTTCCGTTTATGGTTCAAATGACTTCTCCACCATGTTATTAACAGGTACATCCCTCCCCACCTGACCATCTCATTATGTTGGCAAATCCCCTTCATACTGTCCGATGTCTGGAACTGCGACATCACCCCCACTAAAACATAGCACATTGTGGAAATAGAAATAAAATGTCAAACGCTTAAGCAAGAATTTCCCCATTGAGAAACCGGGTTCTAGTATACAACTTCCCCCCGAAGAAAGCAGACCATTACTAACTATCTATTTTATTGGACATTGAACACATCCGAAAAGCCTAAACACAAAATTGACACTATTATATAAAGAGTCAACATTAACTAAATTTTAAACTGCACGAGCTAAACAGCAAAAGGATTTTAAAAAACTTGACCATTCTAAATTTAGTTCGTTATTTTGTGTGGCTTTTAAAAATGAGCTAATAAATCAAAGATAAATCTTTCATTAATTATTAAACTTTCAACTATGTCAAAAATTAAAATCGGTATCAACGGATTTGGTCGTATCGGTCGTTTCGTATTCCGTCAAGCTGTAAAAAAAGGAACTGTTCAAGTGGTGGCAATCAACGACTTGATCGATGTTGAATACATGGCTTACATGTTAAAATACGACTCAACTCACGGCATCTTCGATGGTACTGTTGAAGTTAAAGACGGTAAACTGATCGTAAACGGCGAAGAAATTCGTGTTACTGCTGAAAGAAACCCTGCTGATATCAACTGGGGCGCTGTAGGTGCTGAATATGTTGTTGAATCAACTGGTCTTTTCTTGACTAAAGAAAAAGCTCAAGGTCACATCGACGCTGGTGCTAAAAAAGTTGTTATGTCTGCTCCTTCTAAAGACGATACTCCAATGTTCGTAATGGGCGTAAACAACAAGTCTTACTCTAACGATATGGCTTTCGTATCAAACGCTTCATGTACTACTAACTGTTTAGCTCCTATCGCTAAAGTATTGAATGACAAATTCGGTATCGTTGAAGGTTTGATGACAACTGTTCACGCTACTACTGCAACACAAAAAACTGTTGACGGTCCTTCTATGAAAGACTGGAGAGGTGGTCGTGGAGCTGGTCAAAACATTATCCCTTCTTCAACTGGTGCTGCTAAAGCTGTAGGTAAAGTAATTCCTGAGTTGAACGGTAAATTGACTGGTATGGCTTTCCGTGTTCCTACTCCTGATGTATCAGTTGTAGACTTGACTGCACGTTTAGCTACTGAAACTACTTACGAAGCTATCTGCGCTGCTATGAAAGAAGCTTCTGAAGGCGAATTGGCTGGTGTATTAGGTTACACTGAAGATGCAGTTGTTTCTAACGACTTCACAGGCGATACTCGTACTTCAATCTTTGATGCTGGTGCTGGTATCCAATTGTCTCCTACTTTCGTTAAAGTTGTATCTTGGTATGACAACGAAATGGGTTACTCAACAAAAGTTTGTGAATTGATCGAATACATGGATTCAGTAAAATAATTCTGATTCTATCGACCATATTCAAGGGCATCCATCAGGGTGCCCTTTTTTATTTTCTAAACCGAACTCCCTCAAGTTTCTCCCAACTTTTGCACCATAGATTTGACTAATAGTTCGGCTCGTCTAAATTACGACAACAGCCTATAACCAAGCTTCAAATCAACTAACATCAAAGTTCCTTTCGGGATTTAAGATTAAAGAATGTGCGGTCTATTCGTACCTTAGGCTTTCAATCGGGTCGAGGAGCGACGCTTTCCGCGCCGGGTAATAACCGGAAATAACACCTACACCATAGCAAACAGCAACACCCAGTATAATCCAAACCCAGGGGATAATAAAATTGCTCCCGATAAGCATTGATACGACATTCCCGGCCAGGATCCCAAGTAAAATACCTAACAATCCCCCAAGCTGGCCGATAAGGACTGATTCAAACAAGAACTGCTGGCGGATCAATCTAGAGCTGGCACCAAGTGCTTTCCGAACACCAATTTCACGGGTCCGCTCAGTCACCGAAACCAGCATGATATTCATCAAGCCGATAGCTGCTCCCAGAAGTGTTATTAATCCAATAATAGTAGCAACAATGGTAATCTTGCTGATATTATCCAACAGGATCTGAACCAGGTTATCACTTTTATCGATATTAAAATCAGATTCGTCCTGAGGGTTCAATCCCCGAACAATGCGAAAAAGCCCTTCGCTTTCACCAATAGCTGCATCCAATAATTGCGGATTATCACACTTCACCTGGATATTGAAATTCATTTGGGGACGGGAATAATACGCCCGAACATTGGAATAAGGCAACAAACATACTTCGTCTCCCACTCCGCCAAAGCCACCACCTTTGGCCGAAAGCGTCCCAATTACCAAATAACGTCCTCCCCCGACGCGAATTTCTTTACCAACCGGATTTTCATTTTTGTCGAATAACCGAGTTACAAGGCCATCACCAATTAATGCTACATTTAAACCAAGTTCAATATCCTGCGCAGAAATATTTCTACCCCGGGCCATTTCCAGGCCAGAGGTGTAAATGTAATTTTCATCAACACCACGAACTGAAACATTCGGGTTCGACTTTTTACTTTCATACTTAACAGTTGCAGTTCCGCTTCCGCTAACTGAGATTGAAGTGAGTGCTGGAAATTCAAAACGATCTTTAAACTCTTTTGCCTGGTAATAATTAATGTAGTTGTAATTTTTAGAACGAATCCGGCTGTGACCAATCTGAACCTGCATACCTCGCGAGCTAATCGTAAAGGTATTCGCTCCCATAAAAGTAAATTCTTTGGTTATCGAAGTTTTTATAGAATCAATAGCTGTTAGAATCCCCACCAACGCAGTAATACCAACTGCAATAATCAAAACAGTTAGTATTGTCCGTAATAAGTTGGCACGCACTGCATGCAAAGCTATTCGGATATTTTCTGCAAAAAGAGTACTCGACCTCATGGAACAAATTTTCTGTCAAGTTTGAAAATAATCTTGCATCGACAAAACCTACAACTAAAAAACACGCACTTATCCGGATTAAATTACGACAAAATTTGATCTCTATAGCAACAATTATACATCGGAAATAAAAGTTCAGAAGCTGAAATCAGTATAAATCCGGAGCATTTCGAACAAAAAAACACAAACACAGACCACTCAAAATAAACGCCTTACACCCTCTAAAATATGAGTTAATCTTTTTTAACATTTATTACCTAACCTTTTCCGGAGTCGAACCGTTAAAAAAACCTGTGTGCAAAAGAGTAAGGGAAACTCTTATAATTCTATCAAATTAAAATTAGGGAAATGATATATCAGTTTAAAGTAACATCAACTGAGGCTCCTGGCTTTCAACTCATAATTGAAGCTGATGGCACTCATACTTTTGCTGATCTGCACAATTGCATACAAAAAGCCTGCGGTTTTAATACCGATCAATTAGCATCCTTTTTTATACGAGGAGCACATTGCGGAAAACAGATCGAAATATCTCAATTGGATTTAGGGTATAAACAATTGAATAGTCTTTGTATGAAACGAACAACTATTCAATCAATGACAAATACCAAAAATCAAAAGATGTTATACGTCTTTGATTTTTTCATGGACAGATTAATGTATGTTGAATTAATGCAAATTTTTATGGGAAAAACGCAATTAGAACCATTCGTTACTGACAAAAAAGGTAGCGAACCTTCTCAATTACTTGAAGATGAAGTAATGGGACAGGAATCGGAAGTCAAGAAAGAGGAGGAATGTCTGGATTACGGTGATCTGGATGACTACAATGAAATTTTTGGAGAAATAGAAGACTTGACAGGAGGGGTTTAAACCCTCCTTTTTTTATCAAAAAGTATACCTTTGCGCTCCAACTGATTTTAAATGAGGAAAACTTTAATTGTCGTTTTGGGGCCCACCGGCGTTGGCAAGAGTGATTTATCCATTCAAATTGCACAACACTTTCAAACAGAGATCATCTCTGCCGATTCCCGGCAAATCTATCGGGAACTTGCAATTGGAACTGCCGTTCCACCGACCGACGATCTTCAGCAAGTAAAACACCACCTGATTCAACATCGTTCAATTCACGATTACTATAGTGCCAGTCTTTTCGAACAAGAAGCTCTACAGATCATTGAAGAGCGATTCACCCAAAAGGATCTCCTGGTGGTTACCGGTGGATCGATGATGTATCTCGATGTGTTGTGCCATGGCATTGACGATATCCCCAATGCGGATCCCGAAATTCGCAAGCGACTGGTTGACGAATACGAAGAGAAAGGTATTGAAAACATTCGCCTGCAACTAAAACAATTAGATCCGGATTACTATGACCAAGTTGATTTGAAGAATGCCAAACGTATTATCCATGCGCTCGAAATTTGTCTGACATCCGGAAAGACATACTCATCAATGCGCACAGCCTCTCCCAAACAAAGACCATTTAACATCATCAAAATCGGACTTAACAAGGAACGGGAGGAACTCTATAACAGAATCAATTTACGCGTTGACAAAATGATTGAAATGGGTTTGGAAGAAGAAGCCCGATCCGTTTTCGATCACCATCATTTAAACTCACTAAACACAGTTGGCTACAAAGAATTGTTTGCTTATTTTGAAGGAGAAATTTCGCGCGAAAAAGCAATCGAATTAATTAAACGAAATTCACGCAGATACGCGAAAAAACAATTAAGCTGGTTTAGGCGCGATCCGGATATCAACTGGTTTTGCCCGGAACAAGCAAACGAAATCATTCAATTGATCGAAGAACAACTGAAACAGGATGAGCAACAATCAACTTAAACATTTCAATATTCGGGTTTATGGCTTGTTTCTACAAAACGGATCAGTTCTGGTATCCGACGAATATCAATTAGATACCCGAATGACAAAATTCCCGGGCGGAGGTTTGGAGTTCGGCGAGGGAACAATCGACTGCCTTAAGCGCGAAATGTTGGAAGAGTGCAAGCAGGAAATCACAACAATCTATCATTTTTACACGACCGACTTTTTCCAAAAAGCCTTATATTTCGATGATCATCAACTGCTGAGTATTTATTACACAGCGGAACTAAAGGAGCCAATCAACTTCACGATCAGCCATAAAGCTTTTGATTTTGAAGAAAACAAAAACGGAAATCAATCGTTTCGATGGCAACCGATAGCAACAATACAGGAAGAAGATTTTACCTTTCCGATCGACAAGCATGTTGCAAATTTATTGAAGCAAAAATTTCAAAAATGACCGAAAAGAAAACCATCAAAATAATCGGACCAGCCTACCCTTATCGAGGCGGTTTGGCGAACTATAACGAAAGATTGGCCCGTGAATTTATGGTTCAGGGGCATGAGGTTTCCATTGAAACATTTACCCTTCAGTATCCCAACCTGTTGTTCCCCGGCAAAACCCAATATGTTGAAGGACCGGCTCCCCACGATCTGCAAATTGAACGAACAGTTAACTCGGTTAATCCAATTAACTGGAGGGCTGTTGGCTCCAGAATCAAAAAAGAAAAACCGGATATTTTGATGATCCGATATTGGCTCCCATTCATGGCTCCCGCCCTGGGAACAATATGTCGGATCGTACGATCCAATAAACACACAAAGGTTATCTGCCTGGCAGACAACATCATTCCACACGAAAAACGTCCGGGGGACCAATTGCTGACCCAATATTTCATGAGCAGCATCGACGGGATGGTTGCCATGTCGCAATCGGTACTCGACGATATTGATCAATTTAACAAAGAGCTCCCCAGAGCACTTTGCCCCCATCCTCTGTACGATAATTTTGGCCCCAAAACCGAGCAGGAAGAAGCCAAGAGCCTACTTGGTCTGGATAAAAATACCAACTACCTGCTTTTCTTTGGATTCATTCGCGAATACAAGGGACTTGACTTATTGTTGGAAGCTTTTGCCGACGAACGCCTGAAGCAGTTTCCGCTTAAGCTGATCGTTGCGGGCGAGTTTTATACCAAGCCG
>NZ_JBZQJF010000287.1:0-1812 GCF_059905295.1 Mangrovibacterium sp. | reverse complement strand
CTCCAAGGTATTTATCCCGTGCGGCAAGAGCATGCAGTGTTTGTGCAGCTGCTTTGAACAGGATGCTGTAGACGACTCGTTTGTTGCGCAATACGATCGGGTTCAGTTGCGCCGGTATGGTGAAAACGACATGGAAGTACGTGCTTTTTTCGATTAAAATTCGAACCGGTTACGCAGCCATTTTTAAGTTAAAATATTCTTGAGGCGTCATCATTTTCAACGCAGAATGCGGTGCAAATGTATTGTACTCCTCAACCCATTTACCAATCTGTTCTTTGACAGTTTCGAAATCATCTAAACAATTATCGTACACATAGTCACGTTTAAACGTTCCATTAAATGCTTCACACATTCCATTGGATTGCGGTGAATATGTTGGTGTACGACAGTCTGTGACGTTCCATTTTGTCATAGTTTTCTGAAGCTCATTTTCAATGTATTCAGGACCATTATCATGCAGAAACTCAACACCGTGTCCATTTGGTAATTTTCCACCAAATCGCTTGTACAATGCCTCTTGAAGCATCAGTTCAATATCACATCCTTGAATGTGGCGATCAAAGCGCCATGCGATTATATTTCTATCGCAGCAATCAAGGATATAAGTGAATCGCCCTTTATCACGGTTCCATGGCACAATACCGGTTATGTCAGATGCCCAACGAGTGTTTGGTCGTTCAACAGCAATATGCCCCGTGTGTTCGCGCTTTGGGCGCTGCCGAGGAAACGTCCGTTGTATGAGTAACCCTTCATCCTTCATTATTCGGTAAACCATGTAATAACTGAGGTTGAAGCCATAATCACGCCGAAGAAGCGTTCTGACTCGGGGTATTCCGTAAGTTGATTTCTCATCGCAAATCTTTTTAACAGCTGCCAACCAATCCGAATGAATCTCTCTGCGATATATGTGTCGACGAACATAAGAACGTCTCTTGTAATACAGAGCCCCTTTGGAAAGCTCAAGTGTCCGGATAACCTGATTTATACTGGTTCTTTCGGTTGCTGAAATCATTCGAACTTCTTCAATTTCTGTTTTTGGGCATCCAATTCCAATTTTTTTTTAAGGATTCTCTTATCGAGCTCGGCTTCAGCTAAAGCACGTTTGAGCTCATCATTTTCTTTCCTGAGTGCTTCTATTTGTGCTCGTGTATAAAGATCCCCATCATGTTTGATGCTCATGGATGCTCCTCGTATCGCTGATTTACGCCACCGTAAAAGAACATTTGCAATCAGTTCATGACGGCGGCAGAATTCTGCCGCCGTCATGCCCGAAGCTTCCCAGGCATCAACAATAGCGGCTTTCTGTTTCGAGGTAAAATACTTACGTCCATTAACTGATACACGGGCACTTCTGATTATTTCCGACAACATCGGATACCTCCTTGGTTAGTAAGGTAACCGGTTCGAATTTTCGTTCAAAAAAGAACAAAAGCTGCTTCTGCCTTTTTTAAGCTAGGTGTTAAAACTGATCTTAAATCTTTATAATTAATTCCTTTTAATCTAAGTACTTCTACTGTCTTTGTATGCAGGTTTTTTAATTCATAATATGCTTGATCACTATTCATATTATAATGATCACGCATCATTGGAAATAAAATATGATCACGAAGATTTAATGTGTGAATAGGTTCAGTCGAAAAATTCATATAGAATTGATTTTCATTCTAATAGAAACATAAGGTTATAAGCAGTTTACCAATTAAAGACCAAGTATTTCGCCCAACGGGTCGCGGTACGCCAGAAGTTTTCCGAAGCGCAGCACAGGAAAATTTGGGTGCAGCGTCAGCGGAACCTGGCTACCGCTGTTAGCGG
>NZ_JBZQJF010000286.1:0-4875 GCF_059905295.1 Mangrovibacterium sp. | reverse complement strand
CGGTACTTTGGGGGCTTCCATGGGCCGCGGAAGTGTCCCATGGGCTAAATTTTGATCTCCATTGGCCAAAGAATGCCGTCCATAAGGTAATTTTTTGAATTAATTGGCTTTGGGAACAGTCCCATTGGCCATTTTTTTGATTTAATTGGGTAGAGGAACCGTCCCATTGGCCAATTCTCTATTTCCATTACTCATTTCTCCCATTCAACTGGCCGGGGGAGTCGTCAATTGGATCTTGTACCCCTTCCATCGGCTCCGGGACCCTTCCATCGGCTCCGGGACCCTTCCATCAGCTCCGGGACCCTTCCATCAGCTCCGGGACCATCCACAGGCAATATAAAGGGGGTGTGTAAGTAGGTTTGGCTCTGACCCCGTGGGGATAGCTTGCACGAATGAAGGTAGCAGAACAGGTGGAAGTACCCCTCTTTCCCAAACAGAAAAGCTCCGGTCTCATCGCGGGACCAGAGCTTTTGCTTAAGATTATCGTTTGTCCGAAACTAGTTTCCGGTAATCCAGCTTACAATTTTCGGATCGTCGGGAGCCGTTTTCGGACTTACATAGCCTACCAGCTGGCCGTTTTCGTCAATCATATACTTCTGGAAGTTCCAGGCAACCGACGAATCTTCCAGCCCGTTTTTTGATTTTTCGGTCAGCCAATGGTAAATGGGCGCCATATCGTCACCTTTTACCGAAATTTTGGACATCATGGGGAAGCTCACCCCGTAATTTTTCTGGCAAAACTCGGCAATCTCATCATTGGTGCCGGGTTCCTGGCTCAGAAAGTTGTTGGCCGGAAAACCGACAATCACAAACTTTTTGCCGCCGTATTTTTTATACAGGGCTTCCAACCCTTCGTACTGCGGGGTGAGACCGCATTTCGAAGCGGTGTTCACGACCAATACCTTTTTCCCTTTCAGGCTGGTCATATTGAAATCATTTCCCTCGATGTCTTTCACCGTAAAATCGTGAAACGATTTTTGTCCGCAACCCACAAGAGTCGCGAAAACAAATACCAGGATCAAGTTAATTCTCTTCATCTTGTTTCAATTTTAGTTGAATGAGTTTTCCACATACACGAATATAAACGGGTTTTTGCGCTTAAAATTTCCCGCTTCAGGCGTTTTGTATAAAACAGGCTGTTGCTGAAAAAGTTTAGCCACCTAAAGCCTGACAAAAAGCGTGCAACTGTTAATAACTATGCTCCCCGAAATAGGGCAAAATGTTTATCTTTGAAAACTCACAAGGAAAATTATGGAGAATTTTATTGTTTCTGCACGAAAATATCGTCCCGACACGTTTCACTCGGTAGTTGGCCAGGCATCCATTACTTCAACGCTGAAGAATGCGATCAAAAATCACCAACTGGCTCATGCTTACCTGTTTTGTGGTCCGCGTGGGGTAGGAAAAACTACTTGTGCCCGTATTTTCGCCAAAACAATTAATTGTCAGAACCTCACCGCCGAAACCGAACCTTGCAACACTTGCGAGTCGTGCCAGGCATTCAACAGCAATCGTTCATACAATATTCACGAGTTGGATGCTGCTTCGAATAACTCGGTTGAAGATATCCGTACCCTGACCGACCAGGTGCGTATCCCGCCGCAAATCGGGAAATACAGTATCTATATCATCGATGAGGTTCACATGCTCTCGCAGTCCGCTTTCAACGCCTTTCTGAAAACGCTGGAAGAGCCGCCAAAGCATGCGCTGTTTATCCTGGCAACAACTGAAAAGCATAAAATCATTCCAACGATCTTGTCGCGTTGTCAAATTTTCGATTTCAACCGCATTAAGATCTCCGATATTGCCGGTCACCTGGGCTATGTTGCCCAAAACGAATCGGTTAATATTGAAGGTGAAGCCCTGAATGTGATTGCTCAGAAGGCTGATGGTGCCATGCGCGATGCCCTTTCAATCTTCGACCAGATTGTGAGCTTCTCAGGCAAGGACATCACTTATAAAAATGTGATTGCCAACCTGAATGTACTCGACTATGACTACTATTTCCGCCTGGTGGATGCCTTGCTGAAGAACGATGTTCCGGGCTCGCTGATGTTATTCAACGATGTGCTCGATCATGGTTTTGATGGGCATCACTTTATCACCGGTCTGAGCAGCCACCTGCGCGACTTGCTGGTTTGTAAAGACCCGATTACGGTGCAGTTGCTCGAAGTGGGAGGCGAGATTAAAGAGAAATATAAGCAACAAGCTGCCAGCTGCGGGCAGGATTTCCTGTTCGATGCACTGAAAGTCAGCAACGAAGCAGATCTTCAATATAAAGTAAGCCAGAACAAACGCTTACTGGTTGAGCTGTCCATTATTAAAATGGCACAGCTTAGCTTAAAAAAAAAATAGCTGACGAAACTGAGAGCGACGAATTTGCCCCAATTTTTGATGGGGTGAAGGCAGCTCCACAAGTTCCGAATGGCACAAAACCGGCTGCAAAGCCTGCAGCAACACAAACATCAACATCAGCCCCGGAGGCAGGCGCTGCCGATGAAACAACTCCCCGGGTAACAACCCGTCGCGTTATTAAGCGCAGGGGGAGTGGTTATACTCCGTCTATTAAAGATGCCCTAGCGGGTAAATTTCAGGAGGAACAGGAAGAGGAGACTGCCATCGAAAAGATGAAGTATTACAGTGGCGAGCAGCTCAATGAGCCGTTTACTGCTGAAACTTTTGCTCAAAAATGGAATGAGTATGTACAGCGACTGGATCGGCCGGTTCTGAAAGCCAGCTTGTCGCGTACTCCCGAGATTTTCGATTCGTGCAAGTTGCGGTTGAAAATTGATAGTGAGATCGTCGATAACGAAATCAGTAAGATCAAACCGGACCTGGTTTCGTGGTTGCGCAAAGAACTGCAAAATACCAGCATCGAATTGATCACCGAGATTGCAGAGGTTGAATCCAGCGGCCATGGTCCTTTAACCGACTCGCAGCGCTATGCCGAAATGCTGAAGAAAAACCCGCGGATACAGCTTCTGAAAACGACCTTCAACCTGGATTTTGGTGATCATTGATAAAATCTATTTTAAATAGAATATTAAAAATGATGATTGATGCATGTATAGTTCCTACGGTGGTTGAAATTCTTTATATTTGAGAAAAACACTAAAAAAAATAACCATCATGCTTAAAGAATCCGTAGAAAAAGCGTTGAATGCTCAAATTAATGCAGAAATGCATTCAGCATATTTATACATGTCAATGTCGGCCTGGTTTCAGGCAAAAGGATTGTCTGGTTTCGCAAACTGGATGAAAATTCAATACCAGGAAGAATTGACACATGCAAACAAATTTTTTGATTACGTACACGAACGTAACGGACGTGTTTTATTGGAACCAATTGCAGCTGTTGATCAGGAATTTGACAGTGTTATCGATGCTTTCGAAAAAACACTGGCTCACGAGCAAAAAGTTACTGCTTTGATCGATAACCTGACGGATGTGGCTGTTGCTGCCAGCGATCATGCTACGCAAAGCTTTCTGCAATGGTTTATTGACGAGCAAGTTGAAGAAGAAGCTACCGTAAATGGTATTCTCGACGATCTTCGTCTGATTAACGGCCAGGGTAACGGTCTGTTCATGTTGAATCGTGAACTGGCAACGCGTACCTTTGTTGACTCTACTGCAGCTAAGTAATTTATATTACCAAATATTGGAAAGGCTGCCTGAGGGTAGCCTTTTTTTATGAACGATCCTAAAGATTGAATTGAGATATGGACAAAAGTATTGAAAAGGCCTGGCTGTCGCTGGCTGAAGCATGTAAGGAAAACCTGCAGGAAAAAGAGCAGCAGGAAGTTAAGCGGGCTTTCGATTATGCTTACGATATTTTGGAAGAGCGTAAGTGGAAAACCGGGGAAACAATTATCATTCATTCCATTGAGGTTGCCGAAGTGGTTGCCCGCGAAATAGGGCTGGGGATGGACTCTATTATTGCCGGTTTGCTGCATAATGTGCCTTACGAAGATGTTCCGAAACGTCCGGATTTTAATGAGATCGAAGAGAAGTTTGGCTCCTTTGTCCGGGTGATCCTCGAAGGAATGGCGAAAATTAATGCTTTGGGAACGGATACGGTTGACTTGCATTCCGAAAATTACAGGAAGCTGATGCTGGCTTTGGCCGGCGATGTTCGGGTAATTTTGGTGAAGATTGCCGACCGCCTGCATGTCATGCGTCACCTGGATCATTACCCGGAAGATTTTATCAAAAAAATTTCCGTTGAGACTTCGCATCTCTATGCACCGCTGGCCCACCGTTTGGGCTTGTATTACGTGAATTCGGAGATGCTTGATTTATGCCTGAAGTATTTGTCACCCGACGATTTCAAGCATGTTTCCGACTGTTTGAAAGAATCTGAAACAGAACGGAAAAACTTTGTGGCCGAGTTTGTAAAACCTATCGAGGAGAAATTAAAGTCGAAGGGCTTTAAGTTTGAAATGAAGGCTCGTACCAAAGCCATCAACTCGATCTGGAACAAGATGAAGAAGTCGGGCATCCCTTTCGAGGAAGTGTACGACATCTTTGCAATTCGGGTAATTCTGGAGTCGGAGGCACAAGCTGAAAAGTCGGACTGCTGGCAGGTTTATTCCATTGTTACCGAAGAGTATCAGGCCAATCCGGAGCGTATGCGCGATTGGATTACGGTGCCCAAGTCAAATGGTTACGAGAGTTTGCATGCCACTGTGCTGGGGCCCAATAAAAAGTGGGTCGAAATACAGATCCGGACGAAACGGATGGATGAGATCGCCGAGAAAGGTTTGGCTGCTCACTGGAAGTATAAAGGTGGTTGGGCATCGGCTGAAATGGAAAAGTGGTTGGCAGGTGTGCGTGAGATTTTGGAAAATCCGGAATTGAACGTGGTTGATTTCATTG
>NZ_JBZQJF010000285.1:0-1808 GCF_059905295.1 Mangrovibacterium sp. | reverse complement strand
GTATTTCTCTTCGTCGTATATCCCTATTACTTCTTCGGGCAACTGGTCGCTCCAACGAGTTGTATTCAGGTAATCCAATATACGTTCTAATACAAAATCAAGAATAAGGATGGCAATAATCAGCCAGAAAATCGTTGTCATTCTATTTGTTTTTATGAGGCTACCAAAGGTAGAAAAAAGGATGCGATTTGATCGGGCTATTGTGTTGTTCTTTTGTGCAAGAAAACCAGGAAGCACACAATCGCAGTAATAGGAGAATTTTGGTCGTACGATGAAATTTAGACCGGGATTGTTTCAATATGAGCCAGCGGAATATCGACGGTTATGGTATAGGGAATCTGCTCGATACGAACGCCAACTACTTTTTTCCCTTTTAGTTGTACGAATTCTCCTTTCATACCTAGGAGCGGCCCGGCAATTACTTCGACCTTTTGTCCCGGAGCAAGATCATCAATCGTCAGTTCAACTTGTAAATCCTGCGGTTCTAAAATTCTTTTTAAGGTAAGAATTTCTTCGTCGCGGATTGGTGTGGCTTTCCCTGCAGTTGTCACAAAGCAGACAACATGGGAGACCTGCAAGGTTGCATCATATTCCTTACGATCGATATGAACAAATAGGTAGCCCGGCAGGAGCGGTAACTCGACCTTTTTTTTGCGGTCGCTCCACTGTCTTATCTTTTGTTGCAAGGGCAGGTAGCTTTCAATTCCCCTGTTTGTGAGTTCCATCCATGCTTTTTTTTCGCATCGGCTTTTCACATAGATTGCATACCACCTTTTATTTTCCTCCTGATTGTTGTTCATGTTTCAAAATCGGATTGTAAAGATAATGCTTTTGAAGGATTGAATTGAAGATATAACAATATGCACTAGATGGATAAAAAGAACAGCCTCCGGTAAATCACAGAGACTGTTCTTTTTATGCATGTTGGAATGGTTTATCTGCTTAACTTTCAGCTTGCCATTTTTCTTTCACTGAGCTGAAAAACTCTCGTCCGAATATCAGACCGACACCAGCAACAGCACCAAGGAATATCCAAATAAACAGGATTAATGGTCTGTTGGGTTTCGATTTCTCGATTGGCACCCGAACCGGTTCTATGACTGTTAATATTGGTGTATCTTCTTTAACTTGAATTTGAGCTGTTTCAACTTGCTTAGCCAGCTCTGAATACACCGAATATGCCAGGTTGTACTGACTTTGAAGTCGCTCCTGTTCGGTTAGCGCAATTGCAGAACTTACATTTTTATTGCGATCGCGGAAAAGAGCCAATTGGTGCTGAGCTTCTTCAAATTCCGTTTTTTTCTCGTCATAACGAGCTTGTATGAATTTCAGTTGATCAGCAGCCTTCTCCAGCTTGTATTTGGTTATATACTCCTGCAACATGTTTTGAGCTTTTTGCGCAACTTGTGCTGTCAGAAGCGGGTCGCTAAAATTGGTTGATAGCGTCACATAACCATCTTTGTCGTTAACATCCAAGCTTATTTGCTGGCTTAATGTTTTGCGGACTGCATCCTGATCTTGAGTTAGGCTGATGATCTTTGCCTCAGAG
Organism: Mangrovibacterium sp.; assembly: GCF_059905295.1. NCBI lineage: Bacteria > Pseudomonadati > Bacteroidota > Bacteroidia > Marinilabiliales > Prolixibacteraceae > Mangrovibacterium > Mangrovibacterium sp. The sequence continues at coordinate 259 of NZ_JBZQJF010000285.1, read as the reverse complement.
CTATCTAAGGCAACAGGTTTCTGTTCGCCTTTTATCGCTTTTAGCAATACGAAGGGCAGACCGAGCGTGTATTTTTTGATTGTTCCAAGTACCCCGGCTTTTTGGTATTCGGTATAATATTCAAAAAGGCTAATCGGATGATCTACATCGGGGCAATCAAATTTGCTGTTCATCAATTCCAGTTGAAAAGGAATTGACTGCAAAATTTGTGGGTAAATCATCGGGGACAAGGCATCGGCTGTACTCCCACTACCCAGGT
>NZ_JBZQJF010000284.1:0-8164 GCF_059905295.1 Mangrovibacterium sp. | reverse complement strand
TTACAACATAATCCTCCGCCAGTAAACAGTATTTGTGTGTTTCGTAATATGTTTAATCCCTGCATTTTTTCACATTTGGTAAAAAATAGTTGAAAAATAAGTGGTATGGCGGAAAGGTTGGAATGGTAGAATGACGCAGTTGAAAATGGCACCATCGGGTGGGAAAGCTTAAAAGCGTTTGAGATTAATTGCGATGTAGGGGCTTAAAAAGCTTTTTGATTTCCGGTTTTATCGCCTTTGGGGTTCGCATTTGCTAAATCGTGAAAACGGATTAAAAACGGAATCAATTCATTCAAAATAAATTATCTTTGCGATCAGTTATTGACCACGTGTTCTTGATAACCACGTAAAAAACAAGAGTTATGAGAAATAAAGTATCTGTTTTATTCCTGTTGACGGGCGTATTATTCGCAGCCAGTCTGTTAATCGCAAACATTTTAGCATCGAAGATTATCCTGATCGGACCGTGGTCGGCTCCGGCAGGTGTGTTGATTTTCCCGATCACCTACATCATCAACGATGTGATTGCCGAGGTGTGGGGCTATGCTAAAGCTCGTTTAATTATTTGGGCTGGTTTTGCCGTGAATGTGTTAGCCGCTTTTTTCTTTGCCATTGCCATTGGTGTGCCGGCAGCTCCTTTTTACGAGCATCAGGAAGCCTTTCAAACGATTCTGGGGAGTTCTATCCGGCTGGTGTTTGCCAGTTTGTTGGCCTACATGACCGGCTCGTTTCTGAATGCCTATGTCATGAGTAAGTTTAAGCTGATGACCAAAGGGAAAGGGTTTTCATTACGTGCCATTGTTTCAACGCTGGCAGGTGAAGGAGCCGACTCTTTGATTTTCATCTTTGTCGCATTTGTTGGGGTTTTCCCCTTGTCGGTTATTGCAGGGATGGTCGTTACCCAGGCGTTATTGAAGACAGCCTACGAAATAATTATTTTACCTTTTACCATTTTGGTTGTTAATAAGGTGAAAGAAATTGAAGGGGTTGATACCTTCGACGAAGAGGTTTCGTACAATCCTTTCCGCTTAAAACAGATTTAAAGAAGAAAAGATGAGTGATAAAAGAAAAGCATTGGTAGTTTTCTCAGGAGGACAGGACTCAACAACCTGCCTGTTTTGGGCGAAACAAGAGTTTGACGAAGTTGAAGCGATTTCATTCGATTACGGACAGCGGCATAAGCTGGAACTGGAAATTGCCGCTAAGATTGCCGGCGACGCGGGTGTTCCGCTGCGAATTCTGAAACTGGATATGCTGGGACAGATTACCAATAATGCCTTGACAAACCCGGATCTGGAAGTCGAAGCTGATAAGCCGGATAACCGTCCGCCAAATACCTTGGTTGAAGGGCGTAATATGTTGTTCCTGACCTATGCTGCCATCTATGCCAAGTCGAAAGACATTCACAACCTGGTGACAGGTGTTGGACAGGCTGATTACAGTGGTTATCCCGACTGTCGCGATGAGTTTATTCGCTCCCTGAATCAGACCTTGAACCTCTCAATGGATTTCCCCTACGAAATTCATACGCCGCTGATGTGGAAGAACAAGGAAGAAATCTGGCAACTATCGGATGAGTTAGGTGTATTTGACCTGGTGCGTACGCAGACCCTCACTTGTTATAACGGAATTGTCGGTGATGGTTGCGGACATTGCCCTTCGTGTAAATTACGCCGAAATGGCCTGGAGAACTATCTCGCCAAGAAAGGCTAGAACTTTAAACTCGAAACTTGGAACTTAAAACTTGGAATTTGCAACATGAAACATTTAGGTAACGAAACCAACTACGCGTTTAATTATAGTCCGGAAGTGCTGGAAACATTTGATAATAAACATCCCGAAAATGATTATTGGGTGAAGTTTAATGCACCGGAGTTTACCAGCCTGTGTCCGATTACCGGGCAGCCCGATTTTGCGACGATTTATATCAGCTATATTCCGGGGGCCAAAATGGTGGAAAGCAAATCACTTAAACTCTATCTGTTCAGCTTTCGGAATCATGGCGATTTTCATGAGGATTGTATCAACATTATCATGAAAGACCTGATCAAACTTATGGATCCGAAATACATTGAGGTGTGGGGAAAATTTTTGCCACGCGGTGGAATCAGCATCGATCCGTATTCGAACTACGGGAAGGCGGGCACAAAATTCGAAGAACTAGCCTGGTACCGAATGCAGAATCACGACTTAAATCCCGAAACAATTACCAACCGATAATTTTCAAAGCTCCGACTTTCGGAGCTTTTTTCATTTTTCAACGTCTTCATTTATTGTTTGATGGGGCTGTAAGGCTTAGCTGTTGCCGGTTTTTAATACTTTTTAACGTAGGGGAAACGGTTCTGCGGATGGACTTATAGGAGCAAATAAACAATAAATCCTTTTAAAAAAGTAATCATGAAGATTTTGAACTTCTTAATGCTGCTAATTCTGATCCCTACATTCAGTTTTGCACAAAAAGAAAATGAGCACCAATCAAGTTATACTTATAAAGTGGGGGATGTTTTCCTGGGGCTCAGTTCCGGTGTCGATAATAATATGAATGCCTTGCGAACGGAAGCAACCAGCGATTTTACCTTCGATCCCATTAAGCGACGTTATAACATTTCTTTCGATGCCGGTATTATGGCTACCGAACGACTGCGTCCCCGTGTTGAGTTTCAATATCACCGCCTGGCCTACGGACAATGGTGGACCGGGTGGGAAAATTCGAGTTATACAACCTTTGAGTATACCAAAACGAAGGTTAACTACTTTGGCTTTAACCTGCATCTCGACTATTTGTTGTTTGGGAAAAATTCCCGCTTTAAAATGTTTATATCCCCTGGTTTAGTTACCGAACTTGCGATGGGAGCAAGCTACAAGACTTTAAAAACCGATGGCGATAAATCATCGAGTAAGTTTTCAGGCTTAGGCACTTATTACCCGAAAAGTATTGCGGGAGGTTCTTTGCAAGCCATCTTTAAATATCATGTGAATGAGAATTTTGCCTTTACCCTTACGCCGGGGTATAATGCTTATTTACGGAAGTTTACCGATGCCAGCGATAGCCCTTACCAACGTTTTAACCTCAATGTGGGTGTTGAACTGCGACTTCATTAAACCGAATCAACCCTAGTATTTTTTTCATACAGATCGATAAAAGAGTGGCTGCAGCTGGTAGTCACTCTTTTTATCTTTTGGTGTAAACAGTTCAAATCATTGGCGCAATTTTGGTATTTTGACGGATCAAAAATAGATCGAGCCAATGAGAACCTTTGTCTTTTGCCTTTTACTGATTTGCTTGAATAGCTGGTCTGCGGGTGCACAACCAGTAACGAATACCTCCGATTTGATTGGACAGTTGCAGGAGTTGGTTAAGCAGAAAGACTTTTTTGCATTGAGGGATGCCTACAAGCTGGACAAAGAGCATTTGCCGAAAGCCTACGAAATGTACTTTGGATCCATTCTTGAAACGGTTTTTAATCATCCTTCGAAGTCGAATGAGCTGATCACTGACTTGTTGAAAGCTGATCCTCAGCCTTTGTCGCCTGATTGGTTGAAGCGGATCTATTCCATCAAGCTGCAGAATCATATCGATTTGTTTGAGTATGCAAAAGCTGAAAATACCAACCGGTTTATAGTCGCTACTTATGCCGATCTTTTAGACTCGACTGAAGTTGAGGAGTACCGGAACTCGCAGAAAATATGGCATGCTTTAAAAGATGCTCCCAAACAGGAAATTATCCGCACCGGCGATTTCTATGGCAAACTAAACCGCGATAAGATGGGCTTACTGCGGATTAATACACAAATTGGAGATGATAGTCTTTCGATGATCTTCGATACCGGTGCTAATTTTTCGGTGATGCAGCGTTCGGTAGCTGAGCGCTTAGGACTGAAGATCCTAAATACTCAATTTGAGGTGACTGCAGCAACCGGGCAAAAGGTGAAAAGCGACCTTGCTGTTGCTCCGGAAATTTCTTTCGGTGGTATTCATCTGAAGAATGTTGTCTTTCTTGTTTTCAACGATCAGGACTTATCCTTTCCGCAAATTGATTATCATATCGAGGGGATTATTGGTTTTCCGGTTATTAAAGCCATGGAGGAAATTCAAATTGATAAAGACAATAACCTGCATGTACCACAAAACCCCGGTCGATACGACAATGCCAACTTTGCTCTCGATGGGTTGATGCCTGTTGTTGCGGTGAAATACCGGGGCGAGCAGTTGTGTTTTCATTTTGATACCGGAGCAACACATACCAGTTTATTTCCTCCTTTTTACCAGAAGTATCAATCCGAGATCGACCGAAAGTACAAACGGGAAAACCTCCATGCCGGGAGTGCCGGTGGCGAAACAACTTTCGAGGGCTATACAATTCGGAAATTACCAATCGAGATTGCCGGCGCTAAGGCAACGCTGAAGAAGATCCGCCTCAATGTGAACAAAACTGGGGTAGGCGACGATTTTTACGGGAACCTGGGACAGGATTACATTCAGCAGTTTCGCGAGTTTGTAATTAGTTTTAAGGATGCTGCCATTCGGTTTCGTTGAGTGTAAACGTAGAAAAACGTCCCGGGAACTTCCCGAAACGTTTTCAAAGTGATCTAAAATACTTATGAAAAAAAACCAAGGAGAATCTATACAATGAATAAAGCCAGCGCAGCTACGATGCCAATGCCTGTTACGACCAGTCCGCGTTTGAAATGAGTAGTTCCCGCTTTAAACATCCAAAACGAGGAAATCGCCAGAAACAGTAGTAATAGGCCAAAAGCAATAGCTCCGTAGTGGGTTAACTTTTGGCTCGATGTTTTGTGTAACTGGTTCAGCTTTTCAAGCCATGCCGGCAGCGATTTGGAGGTATAACTAACTTCGCCGGTTTGGTTGTTATAGGTGCCGTTGGAAAACGATACGATGTTGCCGTCTGTTTTTTCAATCTTTAATCCACGAATATGTAACTGTTGCTCCAAGTCACTGGCCGATAAATTAGGGGCGAGGGTCTTTTCAATTATTTGTTCTTTTTTCAGGAGGTCGGTATCGCGGTATACAAGCAATAAACCACTTAAACTGTAGATTACTGCTATGCCGATGACGAAGAACCCGACATCCCGGTGTAAAGCCCGCATCGTGCTTCTAATTGATCTTTTTTTCTTGATTTCCATTTTTAGTTGTTTTAATTGTCATTAAATCCCAAACGATCTGTTTAAGCTTTTTCCGGCCGGCATGTGTCTTTGACCTCACATTTGTTCTTTCGTTTAATTTGTGCCGATAAAAAAATCATTTTGTAGCTTTTTTAGGGGGAGTTGCAGTTTTGTTTGGCAGGTAATTTTATTTTATTCTTTCTTTTTGTCTTTGTTTTGACTTGAAAAGGATGCAATTCGTCGTAAAATACTTGCTTTGCAGAAGCACATTAACCAGAAATCATAAAAACAAACCCTGATTATGCAAGCCCGAATGAAACAACACCAGCTTTCAGCCGAAGCGGTTGAAGCACTGATGACAAAACAAGCTGTAGGACACCTGGCTACTCTAAACTCCGATGGTTTTCCGTATGTAACACCGGTACACTTTGTATTTACGGGAACCGAAATTCTGATTCACGGATTAAACCGCGGCCAAAAACTAACGAATATCCAGACAAACGATAAGGTTTGTTTTGAGGTTGAAGAGATGGCCGGCCTGATCCTGGACGACAAGGCCTGCGATGTAAATACAAAATATCAAAGTGTGATTGCTTTTGGTAAAGCCTCCATGGTGGAAGATACCGCCGAAAAGATTGAAGCGTTAAATAAGGTTGTTGCCAAATACACGCCACAGCTTTCCGGACAGGAATACCCGGATAATATGCTGAAAGGAACCGGTATTATTAAAATTACCATTGAAAGCATTACCGGAAAATATTTCGAATAAGCATTTCTGAAATATGTACAAGAGCTCCCGGAATTAATAGATTCCGGGAGCTCTTGTTGTTTAAAGACGACTCACCCGAATAGAGCCATTAACAATCATTGTGTTTGAGCGACTTATAATTAAGATTGTTTAACACGAATCTTTCCTATACTTGCAATCTATTTCAATTCAAACTTGTTGTTAGTGTGGAATATTCTGTATTCTTCATTTGACACTTACCTGTAAAATTGTGAAATTTACGTAGAAGGTAAATGATCTTTCAACTAAAAAAGGAGAAAGAAAATGAAAAAGACTTTTACAGACATTGGTGAGTTAAAAAAACTTTCCATCAATGATACCTTTAAAACGTTCTCTTCTGATGAAAACGGGCTTTCCGATTCAACTCTTCAAGAACGCTTAAATGATTACGGGTATAACGAGTTAGAAGAGAAAAAAGTCAATCCAATTGTTAAGTTTTTAAGTTATTTCTGGGGTCCAATTCCGTGGATGATCGAGGTGGCTGCTATTTTATCAGCCGTGATCCATCACTGGGAAGATTTCTGGATCATTTTTGTCTTACTCTTGTTGAACGCGAGTGTTGGGTTTTGGCAGGAGTATAAAGCCGGCGATGCTATTGAGCAGTTGAAAAAGAAGCTGGCTTTGAATGCCCGGGTGAAACGGAACGGGAAATGGCAGAAAATACCGGCACGAGAGCTGGTGCCGGGCGATGTGGTTCGTGTTCGGCTGGGCGATGTGGTGCCTGCTGATCTGAAGCTCTTTTCGGGTGACTATCTGTCAACCGACGAGTCAGCGTTAACCGGCGAATCACTTCCGGTAGATAAGCATGAAGCGGATTTGGCCTATTCGGGCTCGGTCGTTCGGCAGGGAGAAATGGACGGGCTGGTGGTAGCAACCGGCAGCGATACCTTTTTCGGTCGTACCGCCAAACTGGTTGGCGAGGCCAAAACGGTCAGTCACTTTCAGCGGGCGGTGGTTAAAATTGGCCACTACCTCATTATGATGGCTGTTTTTATGATTGCCTTGATTTTTCTCGTGTCGTTCTTCCGGCACGAAAGTTTTCTAGATACACTTCAGTTTGCCCTGGTGTTAACCATCGCCGCCATTCCGGTGGCACTTCCGGCGGTTTTATCGGTTACGATGGCTGTTGGTGCTTCGGCATTGGCTAAAAAGAAAGCCATTGTGAGCAAACTGGTGGCCATTGAAGAAATGGCCGGGATGGATATTCTTTGTTCGGATAAAACCGGAACCATCACCAAAAACGAACTGACACTGTCTGATGTTGTCCCTCGCGGCCAATTTACCGCCGACGATGTGCTGGTTTATGCCTCATTGGCTTCACGTGAAGAAGATAACGATCCGATTGACACGGCCATTATCAGCAAGACCAACTCACTGGATACTTCAACCCAAAAAATGAAAACATTCACGGTGTCGGATTTTAAACCTTTCGATCCCGTGATCAAAAGAAGTGAAGCGACTGCAATTTCGGCTGACAAGACAAAATTCAAGATATCGAAGGGAGCACCGCAGGTAATTCTGGCACTTCTTCCTGACAGCGAAAAAGAAAAAGTTGCCGATGAAATCAATCAGCAGGTTGACGAGCTGGCCGAAAAGGGTTTTCGGACTCTGGGAACAGCCCGAACAAATGAAAAGGGCGAATGGGAATATGTTGGCCTGATTCCGTTGTTCGACCCGCCACGCGACGATTCGGCCGAAACAATTAAAACCGCCTCGGCCATGGGCGTTAACGTGAAAATGGTAACAGGCGACCATACGGCTATTGCCAAACAGATTGCCCAGCAGGTGAATTTGAACAACCGGATAAGCGAAGCCTCCTTGTTTTTGGATAAGGGGGAAAAACAAGCCGCGCAGATTGTGGAAGAGGCGGATGGTTTTGCCCAGGTTTTTCCGGAGCATAAGTACCGGATTGTTGAATTGCTACAGGGCCGGAAACATATTGTAGGAATGACTGGCGATGGCGTAAACGATGCCCCAGCGCTGAAAAAGGCCGACGTTGGAATTGCCGTTGCAGGGGCTACCGATGCAGCTAAATCGGCTGCCGACATTGTGCTCACCTTGCCCGGCCTGTCGGTTATTATCGATGCTCTGAAAGAGAGCCGGAAGATTTTTCAGCGGATGAACAGTTATGCTATTTACCGCATTGCTGAAACCATCCGGGTGCTTCTGTTTATCACCCTGGCGATTCTGGTCTTTAATTTTTACCCGGTAACGGCGATTATGATCGTGTTGCTGGCACTGTTTAATGATGCA
>NZ_JBZQJF010000283.1:0-21447 GCF_059905295.1 Mangrovibacterium sp. | reverse complement strand
TTTTGTTGCTAAATTGGATCCAGCTAAACAAACCAATCATCAATAACACGCTTGCTGCTACGCTTATTCCTGAGGTTAACAAGAACCGTTTCCGATTTTGCTTCTTCGCCTCAAGCTTTCTGTTCAATTCAGCAAAAGCTCTCTTCTGATCAACCTTGTGATAACCTTGCAGGTTGGTCGATTCGTTCCAGATGGCTTTTACCTTTTCAAAAAGAACTTGATTCTCCGGCTTAGTCATTTCTTGTTTAAAAAGAGCTTTCTCTTCTTCAGAAGCACTATCAGACAAGATCGACAGAAATAATTCGTAAATGGCCTTCATTTGTGTTGCTTTTACCTTTGAGACATTTGTAAAAGCAAAAGGTCTTACTCTGACTTCGTATTTTTTCAGATAAATTCAGGATAGGCTGTTTCCAAACACTCCCTAACGTACTTTAAAGCCTTACCAATCTGAGCTTTAACAGTCTTTATGGAAATGTGATTTTTTTCTGCAATTTTTTCCTGTTTTTCGTTTTCAAACCGACTTTCTTTGAAAATTTCTTTACAGCGAGGCGGGAGTTTTTCGATGCAGTCAAATAAATATCGGCGGAATTCTTCGGACTCAATTTCGGACGGATTAACCAACAAATCCTCTTCCCGATTCGTCATCTTTAAATAATCAGTTCGGAGACTATTCGACTTAATCTTATTCAAACACCTGTTTTTTACTGCCGTGTAGAGGTAGGCATTTATTCTATTTTTAATGTTCAGCTGTTTCCGATTATTCCAAAGTTTCTCGAATACGTCCTGAACAACATCTTCAGCAATGTAAATATCAGAAACAAACCGAACTGCATAATTACATAATGGCTGGTAATAACGGGAGAAAAGGTATTCAAAGGCTCCAAAGTCTCCTCCTTTCATCCTCGTAATAAACAAATATTCATCAAACTCTTCCGGCATAACGGAGCCTTTTACTTCCCATTAATTTGATTGTAATGATAACAATTTTTAATGAAAACACGGCGATACGCTCAATTCGAATAAACAGTCAAACCATTTTTTTCAGGCTAAACATTAGGTCTCTGCAGATACGACAGTTTCGACATTTTTTCAATTTCCACACTCGGAAAGCCAAATTCCTCCACCACTCTCCCAAGTAAAGCATAAATGCCAGATCCCTGGAAAGGATAGTCTTTTAAGCTGTTCGGGAAGTGCACCGTGTCAAAAAACTCACCGGTATAATCAACAAAACATCCAAAGTGCATGATTTCCCGTTTGCTCGTGCGCACATATTTGATTGTAACCAGGCGCCCCACCATACGAACCTTCTTCCCGACAAAGTCCAATAGCTCCCGGGCTTGAATGTCTCCGCGAGACCGAACTTGCAGCATATCAAAATTATCCACACTTACGGGAAATCCCAGTAATTCAATCTCATCATAAGCATCTTCCAGAAAAGAATACTCCAACACCGGCAATTCAAATTCTTTGGGTTGAGCCTGGAACATGGCAGGAGAGCCACTGCTCAAAACCGGCCGTTTTAAATGCAAATGAGCTTCCCATAACAACGTTGATTTCGCCTTACCCGTAAATCGCAAAGCCCCAACCCGGATTAACACAATGAGCTGTTCTTTGCTAACCGGTACCCGCTCCATAAAATCGATGAGCGACAAAAACTCCCCATTACAGTTCCGCTCTGCCTCAACCAGGTCGATGGTCACTCGTTCCAGATTTTGAACATGCCCAAGCCCCATGAAGATGGTTCGTCCGATAATACGGGTTTGCTTACAGCTGTTATTAACACAAGGCAACTCGATTTGCGCTCCTTGTCTTTTTGCTTCATTAAAATACACCCAGGGATGATAGAATCCACCGAAATTATTAATTACAGCCACCTGAAACTCCAAGGGATAATGCGCTTTCAGATACAAACTTTGAAAGCTTTCCACAGCATAGGATGCCGAATGGGCTTTTGAAAAGGAATAACCGGCAAAAGATTCAATCTGTCGCCATACCTCCAACGATATTGACTCCGGGTATCCCCGCTCCCGACAATTGTCAAAGTATTTCTCCTCAATCTCCCGAAACTGTTGCAACGACCGGTACTTTCCGGACATCGCACGACGCAGAACATCAGCATCAGCCAAATCTAAGCCCGCAAAATGATGGGCCACTTTGATCACATCCTCCTGGTATACCATCACTCCGTAAGTCTCTTCCAGCTGCTCCTTCATCACGGGGTGGATATATTCAAAATCGTTCGGGCTGTGAAAACGGCGGATATATTCACGCATCATCCCAGACTTGGCAACACCGGGACGAATGATGGAACTCGCCGCCACCAGAGAAAGATAGTCGTCACATTGCAGCTTTTTCAGCAACCCTCGCATTGCCGGACTTTCAATATAAAAACAACCATTGGTTTCTCCCTCCCGAAGCCTTTCCTTTACCTTCTCATCCTGAAAAAAATCCTGCACCCGATGAATATCGACATCCTCCCCCCGGTTCTCCCGAACAATTTCCACCGCCTCCTGGATGTGTCCCAATCCGCGCTGACTGAGAATATCCAGCTTCTCAAAACCCATATCTTCGGCGATGTACATATCCCATTGGGTTGTCGGAAAACCTTTAGGCGGAAGATCCAGCGCCGTATAGCAAGTCAGCGGTTCCTCTGAAATCAGGATTCCGCCGGCATGAATGGTTCTTAAATTCGGAAAGTTTTCCATTTGCTGCCCCAGCGTCCGAATCAGCGTACTCACATCATTTTTGTTATAATCGTTCCCCGGATCGTTAATCAGCAAATCAATTTCGGCCTTTGGCAAACCAAATACCTTCCCCAGTTCACGAACTGTGGACTTGCTTTTAAAGGTTGATGTTGCTCCCAACAAAGCCGTGTGTTCGCGGCCGTAGCGTTTAAAAATATAATCCTGCACCTCATCCCGGTCTTTCCAGGAATAATCAATATCAAAATCGGGCGGGCTCGTTCGTTTGGGATTCAAAAAACGCTCGAAATACAGGTTCAAGCTAATCGGATCTACATCGGTAATCTTTAAACAATAGGCAACAATACTATTGGCTCCGCTTCCGCGCCCAACATGGTAGAAGCCGCGGGACATACTATATCGGATAATATCCCAGGCAATCAGAAAATAGGCCGAAAACCCCAATTTGTCGATTATCGACAATTCGTATTGAACGCGCCGAAGCGCTTCAGGGTTGTTCCTTCCATAACGGTAATACATGCCGTCAAGGGCCAGTTTTTCCAGCAGAAGCTTGTCATCGTATCGGGATTGACTGAAATGTTGCTTATTCTTGACAGCCTTAAAATCAAAGTTGATAGAGCAATCCGCCATAAGCTCTTCTGTTGTTTGAATGATCGCGGGATAATTTCCGAACACTTCCCGGAGCCGGTACACCGGAGCCATGCGTTCATCCTGCGAGGCAAACTGCGGGCTTTTCAACTTACTGATAAGCGTATTGTGCTCAATCGCACGCAGGCTTTTATGCAGAAACCAAGCCTGCTGGTCGCGAAAAGTAACCGGGTGCAGGATTAGCAGCTTGTCCTGATAGCGCCGGTATTCAGAGGTCAGCAATTGGTTTGCCTGGGTGGGACGAATGCCTGTATATTCGTAGTCCAGTAGTTCATCCGGCCGTTTCTTTCCCCAAGGATAAATAACCGCCACTTGCTGAAATGCCCAGCCCTCCAAACTAAACGGCTTCTTATTCAGGTTATGCCAGGTCAGGTAATCATTGAGTTCCTTAAATCCGTCATTATTGCGGGCTATCCCTACAAAAAGTAATTCATCTCCGTTCCGGAATTCAACACCGGCAATGGGTTTAATTCCCCGCTCTCCTGCCTTTTTAACAAAGTCCGGAATTCCCATTGATGTATTAATATCCGTCAGCGCCATCACCTCCACCTGATTTTGTTCGGCTGTTTCAAGCAGGCTGTCAATGTCCATTGTGCCGTAGCGCAGGCTGTAATAGCTGTGATTATTCAGGTACATAGCCTTTATTTTGAGTTATCCCTGATGCCCGGCGAATCGCCCCTGAACCATAGCGCCGGCGAATTTGATCCATCGACAGGTAGAGCTTTATCTGCTTTTCATTATTATCGAAAAGGCTGAGCTGCTGAACGCCGTGTACTAGTCCGCCCAGCTTCACCCCGATCAACCGAATAAGCATACGCCGCTCGTAAAGTCGGCTAAACAATTCCCGGGCAGTTTCAATAAGCACATGATCAAACGAGGTGTAGGATAATTTTTTTTGCAAGCTGTGTGTGTCGTAATTGGCATAGCGGATTTTGACCGTTATCACCGATGCCAGTTTCTCTTTCTTGCGTAGCTTAAAACACAATTTTTCGGTCATGGCCGTCAGGATCTGTTCCATCATTTTCACATCAATCGTATCGGTTTCAAAAGTGCGCTCTGTACTGATTGATTTTTCCTCACTGTAGGGAACTACCGGGGTAAAATCAATGCCATTGGCTTTTCGCCAGATGTCAATTCCGCTTTTCCCCAAAACACTGCTCATCATTTCCAACGGAATCGCACTCAAGGTTTGAATCGTCGACACCCCCATCGAACGCAGTAGCAAATAAGTCTTTTCGCCCACCATCGGAATTTTGCGAATAGATAGTGGATTCAAGAAAGGCTGTACCAGGTCTTTTTCCACCTGTCGTTCCCCATTTGGTTTGGCCTCGCCCGTTGCTATTTTGCATACCGTTTTGTTCACCGATAAGCCAAACGAAATCGGCAAACCAGTTTCTGCGATTATCCGCTCGCGCAGCTCATGGGTCCATTGATAACAACCGAAAAAACGATCGAGACCAGTAATATCCAGGTAATGTTCATCAATCGAGGCCTTTTCATAAACCGGCGCATAAGCTGCAATTACATCGGTTACCAGTTTGGAATGGTTGCTGTACAAGTCCATATCGCCACGAATCACCGTAGCTTCCCGGCACAGGTTAAGCGCCATCCGCATGGGCATGGCCGAGTGAACCCCGAATCTTCGTGCTTCGTAGCTACAGCTGGCCACAACTCCCCGATCCGACAACCCGCCGATAATAACGGGTTTCCCCAACAGGGAGGAATCCTGCAAACGCTCTACCGATACGAAAAAGGTATCCAGGTCCAGGTGTACAATCGTTCTGTTTTGCAAAGTCACCATCTCTTCTTTCCTCTAATTTCCTGTAAACTATTGCATAGTTCAATTTTCTCAATTATTTTTGATTATATTTTAATCATTTTAGTTGATTATAAATTAGACATTAAAATTGTTTCTGCAAATGTTTTTAGCTTCAAACATCAAATTTCTGCGTAAACGACGAAAGCTGACCCAGCAGGATTTGGCTGATAATCTGAACACAACTCGGGCCAGCATCAACAACTACGAAAATGGCATGGCACAGCCACCACTTCAGCTAGTCATGCAACTCTCCGATTTGTTTCATCTTTCGGTGGACACCTTATTGCGGGTGGATTTAGCAGCACTACGGGAAAGTCAACTTTATTTAATTGAAAAGGGCTCAGAAGTATTTGTCAGAGGGAATGAAATCCGAATACTGGCCACCACGGTTGATGCACAAAACAAGGATAATATTGAGCTCGTATCCATCAAAGCCAAGGCCGGCTATACCTATGGCTACTTTGATCCGGAGTTTATTTCGGAGCTCCCGGTATTTCAGTTGCCGTTTCTGGCAAAGGATAAAAAATACCGCACCTTTCAGATCAGTGGAGATTCGATGCTGCCGGTACCGGATAAAAGCTGGGTTACCGGCGAGTTTGTTCAGGATTTAAATAGCATAAAAACCGGTGAGCTCTATATCATTTTAACCCTGAATGAAGGGGTTGTTTTTAAGAAAGTGAAAAATGAGCTGGCAGAGAAAGGGAGTCTTCAACTGATCTCACTGAATCCCGAATATCAAGCTTATGACCTCCCGGTAACCGAAATTCGGGAGGCATGGAAGTTCACCCATTATATCACGAATGAGATCAGTGAGAAAACAAGCTCAGACCGGTTACAGCAGAAGATTGAAGCAATAGCAGAAGACATAACGGAAATCAAAAACAAATTAGATTTAACCTGAACCGGTATCAACACAAACGGTAATCAAAAATCGCTTAGACACTTTTAACGGCATATCCGATATGTAATCAGAAGAAGCACAAACGACTCAACACCGAAACAGTCTCGGCAAATAACTACAGGCATCCGAATTTAACAATTATTAACATTTGGCGTAATGGTAATTACAGCTTTAGCTCGTACTAGAAAGAAAGATTTGTAATCAAAAACACAGAAGTCCGAACAAGCGGGATACCGCTCATAAAGGACACTCAAACAAAATAAAACGAAGCAGCATGAAAAATACAGATCCCGATTTATTAACCGTTGGAGAGGTTTCCGATAAATTAAGCGTAACAAACCGAACTGTACGCAAACACATTAAATCCGGTAAAATCCCAGCTAAAAAGCTGGGCAAACATTGGTATATTTCACGGAGTGATTTTAATAAGATTTTTGCCGAATACATGACGTCCTAAGTAATATCCGGTCTTGTTCCAATCGTATAAGACACTCTAATCCGCCGGAATAAAAGTTTCAAAAGGATAAAACAACAAAGGCGACTATTCGGTCGCCTCTGTTGTTCAAATACAACTACTCTTTAACTAATCGCAACATAAGTACATCGTGCACACCAATCGTTGCCTTTAGCGCTTCTGAAGTATTGCCTAAGTCTTTGTGATTATATAAATCGCGAAGCTTATAGGTCGTTTTATCCATGTTCGAAAATTTTTGATTCAAATCATCACCGATCTCGTGTTTTTTCCAGTCGAAATTCAGATCATAGGGCTCCTCGTTCATATTCACAAAAGCAATAGCCCAATCACCGTTTTCAAGAGGCTTGATCCAGGTTTCAACATTGTGCTCATTTAAGTATCGGAATCCTTGAATTCCCAACGAATCCTGGTTAACGGCAATTACCTCTTTATTGGTCAATGTTTTGCGGGTTTCCTCACTCATCGACCGGATATCGTTCCCCATAATCAAAGGTGATGTCAGAATACACCACATCGCAAAATGGCTGCGATTTTCGGCATCACTGAATTCATTGCCAACTTCCATCATATCCAGGTCGTTCCAATGGCCGGGGCCGGCATATTTACGAAGGTCCTTATGCATATTGATGATCTTCCAAATCCCCCAGGAAGACCAGCTGCCATGACCATATTCACAATCCCAGCAATTTACAATATCGCCGGCAACACGCCACATCTGGCCCATTTCGGCACCCCACTCCCAAGGTTTATTATCACCCCATTCGCAAATGCTGAAAACAATCGGACGACCGGTTGCATAAAGCGCATCGCGCATGGTTTGATAAGCTCCTTTAGCATTCAGATTTTCCGTATTACACCAGTCGTATTTCAGGAAATCTACGCCCCAATCAGCATAGGTCTGAGCATCGATAAACTCATACCCCCGCGTTCCCGGATAACCTGCGCAGGTTTTGTTACCGGCACAGTTATAAATACCAAACTTCAACCCTTTTGAATGAATGTAATCTCCCAACGCCTCCATTCCGCTTGGAAATTTTTTTGGATCGCCATCGAGTTTACCATTCGAATCACGCTCCATATTGAGCCAGCCGTCATCTAAAACAAGATAGACATACCCGGCATCTCTCAAGCCGGTCTCGACCATCGCATCGGCAATTCCCTTTACTAAATCTTCATCAATATCGGTTCCAAAAGTATTCCAACTATTCCATCCCATAGGCGGGGTTAATGCCAACCCTTCAATTTTCTGACTGAACGCGCTCAGCACGCCCAGTACAAATAAGCTTAAAATCAGATATTTTTTCATTGTTGTTGAGTTTTTAAGAAGCGTGCAGAACACGCCCTATTTTGAATGATCATGTTGTCGTTTGGTTTCCAGTTCAGCAGTTACCTGAACCATAAATTTATCACTCAATTGATAGCCCCAGATAAACAAAGCTGAAACCAAGGCCCCAATTGCCGGATAAACACTGAAAATCATTTTAATGCCGGTAATACCGTCGGTCGTCTGATCCAGGTTAGCCTGAAAACCATAGGCTGCTAAAATCCATAAGGTAATTGCACCACCAAGGGCACCTCCCATTTTTTGAGACATGGAGGAAGATGAAAAAATTAAACCTGTTGCGCGTCGCCCGGTTTTCCATTCCGAAAAATCAGCAATATCGGCATACATAGCCCAAATCAGTGGCATGATGATTCCAGCCGAAAGACCTACAATAACATTCAGCACAAAAATCAAGGTAATCTGGCTGGGCTGAAGGAAATACATCAAAAAACTAATTCCCGACGACAAGAGCATCGACCACATATAAGTCCATTTTTTTCCAAATTTATCGGAAAGTGGCTTGGCCAATACAACCCCAGCCATGTTACAGGCCAACCAGAGCGTCATATAGACCGATGCCAGCTTATCCCAACCAACCTGACCGAAAAAAGGCAAGGACTGATCTTTGATATAATATTTAAAATAGTACATCATGGAACCGTCACGCAGCGATGTAAATATCAGTGCAAAGACTCCTGTTCCAAGCACAATAAACCACGGCAGGTTCTTCGATAAATCCTTAAAATCCTCTTTAATGGATGATTTTTTCGACGGAGCAAGTTTGACCCTTTCTTTTGTCCAGGCAAAGGTCAACCAGAAAAAGACAATGGCCAGAATGGAATAAATTGCAATCGTATATTGATACCCCTGCGCTTCGGTTGCCCCACCGTTTTTGAAAAAATCAATCAGGTGAGCCGCAGTGGCTGTTACAAAAATCCCTCCGGCAAAAGCGCCCAAAAACCGAAAAGAGGCCAACGTCGTCCGTTCGGCGGGAACGGGGGTCATTACTCCCATCAATGATGAATACGGCACGTTAATCGCCGTGTAAATCATCATCATCAGGGTGTAAGTCACATAGGCATATATCAGTTTTCCACTTGGACCAAAGCTGAATTTTGTAAAGGTGAGTACACCGATAATAGCAAATGGAATGGCCACCCAAAACAGATAGGGTCTGAATTTACCTTGTTTGGTATTCGTCCGGTCACAGATAACACCCATCATCGGATCATTAATGCTGTCCCAAATTCGGGTTAACAACAGCATCGTCCCGACTGCGACAGGCGTTAGTTCTACTACATCGGTGTAAAAAATAGTCAGAAACATGGTAAACAGCTTCCAAAACATCGACGAAGCGAAGTCGCCAAAGCTGTATCCTATTTTTTCTTTTAGTTTGATTGGTTGAGTCATGTGTTCGTTTAAAGTTTAGCGATTCGGTTGGCGAGTTCGATCAAAGCCCTGCTGTTGTGATAGGGACACTTCCAGAATCCGGCTTTATCTTCGTTCAGGTTCGGAGTTCCTTTACTGGTAATACTCCAAAACCACTCACCGTTTTTTCGATCGATCAAATTTAGTTTAATAAACTCCCAAGTTCGCATTAAACATTGAAGATATTGTTCATTTTTTTCAATCTCCCAAGCATCCATCAAACCCACCATTGCTTCTGCTTGCCCCCACCAATGCCGGTCTTTATCAAGGTGATTTCCTTCTTTTTCATACCAAACCGATCCATCTTCAGCCATCCCTTCCTGAAGCGTTACATTGACCAGCTTCAGAGCCGATTTTTGAATTGCCTGAATAGCTTGGACATCTTTCGTTTCCTGAGCAGCTTCATGCAACAACCAGGCACCTTCAATATCATGGCCATACGATACAATCTGCGACTGCACCTTCCAGTTCATATCGAAAAACAAATTGAAATGACCTGTCCTCCGATCGATTATGCGATCCTGAAAAAGCTGGATCAAAACCAAAATCCGCTCTTTCAGCTGCTCATTAGGCCATGCCCGGTAAAGATTGGTATAAGGTTCCAAAATATGCAAATGCGTATTCATCGATTTGGGCGAATTCGCATCCTTCGGACTCAGACGCATATCCTCCATCGGCTGCCAGTTGGCACTCAAGGCCTCCAGATAGCCTTCAAATTCCGGGTCGCGAAACTGATCTTCCAGCAAATTGAACAGTCGCAAAGCATACTGGAGGCTTTCCTTATTTCCTGTTGACAGGTAATATTCGGAAAAAGCATAAATACCAAAACCTTGAGCATAGGCTTGCTTTCGGGTGTTGACGGGAGTTCCCAGGTAATCACATTCCCAGAACAGACCGTCATTTTCCGGATCCCAGAAATGGTCAAGCAAATAGGCATAAGCCCGATCAGCCATCATCTGATAAGTTGAATTTCCGGTGTTTCGAACTGCTGCCGAAAAAGTCCAGAGGAGCCGTGTGTTTAACACAGCTCCTTTACTGGCTTTGGACACGACAGTTCCTTCTGAATTTATTTGGCCAACAAAGCCTCCAAACTCGAAATCGACTGCTTTAGTACTCCAAAAATCAAGAATTCCGGACAATTCGCTCTGAAACTCGGGTAACAGGGCTTTTAGTTGTTGGGTTATAGTCATTAAATTGCAGTTAACAGGCTTCTTATTCAAGTAGGTTCATAAACTCTTGATTACGATCGGCTAACTCATTGATCGTTTGGACTGACAAATGAGAACACAGCTGATCCTGAGGGGAATTCAAACAGTAATCCACCAACTTCTCTACAGTTGTTATTGCAACATGCATGCGTGTATCCGACGAGGCATAGTAGATAAATACAGTTCCGTCTTCATCTTTAATCCAGCCATTCGAAAAAACCACATTCGACACATCGCCAACCCGCTCGCGTTTTAGTGGCGAGATAAAGTGCCCGTGCGGTTTATACGTAACAAGCCAGGGCTTCTCAAGCTCAGTCATAAATACGTAAAGTGTATAGCGCAAACCAGCTGCTGTATTCCGAACACCATGAGCCAACTGCAGCCAACCATGGGCTGTGCGAATAGGTGCTGGCCCTAAACCGTTTTTCACTTCATAAATGGTATGGTATGTTTTGGCGTCGACGATCATTTCTTCTTTGACCTCCGGCTTTTCCATACTATCCGACAATCCGAATCCAATACCTCCCCCTTTACCTGTATCGATAAAGCCATCCTGCGGCCGGGTATAGAAAGCATATTTGCCATCAACCAAATGTGGAAACAGAACCACATTACGCTGCTGACCAGTCGTTGAAACTAAGTCCGGA
This sequence comes from Mangrovibacterium sp., assembly GCF_059905295.1. Taxonomy (NCBI): domain Bacteria; kingdom Pseudomonadati; phylum Bacteroidota; class Bacteroidia; order Marinilabiliales; family Prolixibacteraceae; genus Mangrovibacterium; species Mangrovibacterium sp. The sequence goes on along the minus strand of NZ_JBZQJF010000283.1, from coordinate 10,295 downwards.
AGACGCTCCCAGCTTTTCAGATCCTTGGTTCGGGCAATACCAGCCGCTGCAACAGCGCTCGAAGTATCCCCATCGGGAGCATTCGGATCTTTACGCTCAGTACAAAAGACACCATAAATCCATCCGTCATCGTGTTGTGTTAAACGCATATCATACACATTCGTATCCGGATCTTCGGTTTGTGGCAAGCTTATCGGCCGATCCCAAAATTGGAAGTTATCAATCCCGTTTGGACTTTCGGCGACAGCAAAAAACGATTTTCGGTCGTTCCCTTCAACACGCACCACTAAAATATACTTCCCGTTAAACTTGATCGCTCCGGCATTAAAAGCAGCATTAAACCCAATGCGCTCCATAAAAAACGGGTTTGTTTCTTGATTCAGATCATAGCGCCAGTGCAGTGGGATGTGTTCCCTCGTTAAGATTGGAAATTCATAGCGGTTGTAAATGCCATTGTCGCTAAATAGCTCGTTATTTTTCCGCACAATCAAATTATGCTGCTTCTGCTTAATCAGCTCCAATCTATCTTCAAATAAGGTATGCTGTCTATTCATCGTAAATTATTTATTTCCTGATTGAATTTGTTGAGTAGTAAAATGCCGGGCTGCTTTAGCAAAGCTCTGGCATCTGCAGATGCCGGATGCCCGGGATAAGGAAAAAAGAAATGCTTTTCGGATGCGTTACGCCAAACCATCACATAGCTAATTTCTGTTTGGACGAGCGAATCGTTCAGCACTGTTCCCAGTTTTTGAGAATACCAGGTCGAATCCGGCACCAATTCCGAACCAGTCTCAGTCAGTGCTGCCAATTTGTGCTTCTTATTGGCCAGATTAATCACCCAATGCAACTTTTGAATGGCATCCCGTTCTCCTCCGGCTTGTCTCAAATCGGAATAATTGTCCATACCCAATATATCTACGATATCATCACCGGGGTACCACTGCAGATATTCCTTTTCCGAATTGAAATTTCGATCGGGGGAATAAGCTACGACCATATTACGGAGACCCTTGCCCCGCAAATAATCAATTGTATAGCGAAAAAGCTGTTTTAGTTCGTCTGGGGTACAAGCTTTTGATCCCCACCAAAACCAGGCGCCATCCATCTCGTGCCATGGACGGAAAATGAATGGAATTTCGTTTCCGTCCTGATCTTTCAAGTTTGAAAAGAACGTTGCAAGCTGATCCAGCTGATGATTGAATTGCCGATTGTAAGCACCTCCTGGTAGAATATGCTTAACCACCACAGAATCACCATGCCAGGCATCAATAGAATCGATCGGTGAATAAGGATGCCAGCTAAAGGTATTTATGCCCCCATGCTTGGAAACCCAAAGGGCAAAATCATGTATCTTTTGAAACGGGACTTGATCCAGATTAGCCTGACGCTCAAGTTCTAACCCTCCAAGTTCCCAGCCAAACAAAGCCGGGTAATCATCGGCAATCCGCTTTACGTCCGATTCTCCCTCAACATATTTCCAACCAACACCATAAGCCAAATCGTCCTGATGACCAAAGAGTATACCGTTTCCTTTAACCGCTCTCAAATCTTCAATAATGGAATTCCTTGCACTCGTTGTCCGATCCTTTCCGGTCACATGTTGACAGCTATTCAACACCAGTCCAACGACAATCGCCCAAAAGACTGTAATAATCATTCTCATAATAATCCAACTATTGATTAGCCCTCTACACTATTGTAGAGGCCATTCATAGAAATTATTGAACACCTAATTTTTCCCGGATGAACTTCATCGATGCTTGATGAAATGCTAAACTGGCGCTGTGTCCATAATCCGGACCGGCGATCCAGTGTTTCTCAGACTTCACCTGGTTATAGGCTGCAAAATTGGTATGCGGTGGGCACACATTATCCTGAACACCAAATCCCATATAGAGTGGACAAGTAATCCACGGTGCGAGGTTTTTAATATCGAAATAGCTCAAGACGTCGTAGATATCACTCCACTTTGCTTCCGGATGCTCTTTCATATAAGTATCGAAGTCGCTTTTGGGCCAAGGGGCTATTTTGAAATAATCGGGAAAATCAGACAAAAACGGGATCCCAGGCGCGGCCACTTTTACACGTTTATCCAGCGCTGCCGAAGCAAACGACAAAGCACCTCCCTGGCTGCTTCCACGAACAGCAATCCGGCTTGAATCGACCTCGGGCCGACTACAAACAAAATCAACCGCGCGAATAACATCCATAAATGCGCCACGATAGTAGTAATGCTCCTTGCTATCCACGCCCGATGTAATCCAGGTGCCATAATGATTTTCCGGCAAGTTCAAAGCCTGACCACGAATTGACAAGACAAAACAGGCAAAACCATTCCAGCTTTGTTCCGGGGGATACGGACCCGAACCGTAGCCCATATATTCTACAATAACCGGGAATTTTCCTTTGCGTTTAGGTTGGGCATAATACCCGCGAATTAATTCATGATCCAACGAATACATTTCAACCACGTAAATATTGTAGTCGAGTTTGGAGTATTCGGGCTGCAAAGTCATTTTGTAATGTGGAGCCACCTTCGCCAGTTCTTTCCGGTTCTTATCCCAGAAAGCTTTTAAATCAGCTTTGGCATCAATGGGAGATTGAATTTTTTCAGGCTCATAACCAACATTAAATTTCTGCTCTTCCCCAACTTCACCATTTCGTTTAAACGAAACGGTATATCGGTAAAAACCAGGATTTGCCTCGGGAAAAACAAAGGCTTGGGAAAATGCTTCAGATTTACCCAGCATAAGCTCAACCGAGTCAACACGAACCGGTTCGTAGGTATCGGTTGTAATCTTTACCAGCAAAGTTCCCTGAACTTCCATCTCATTCAGATTTTTCAAATTGGCCGTAATCCGAATCGGCTCATCCCCCAGAAAAACATAGTCCGAGTCGTCCACTGCGACATGCAACTGAACCTTATCGTTCACACTTGCTGATGAAATAGTAAGGCCCGAACCTTCCAGGAAACCACCAACACCCCATCCATTATTGAATTTTATGGCAATCAGATTCTCCCCTTCTGTATTAATCAAGTTCCCGTTAACAAAGTAAGTGCGTGCCTCATCATGATACCCTTTATAATCGGGAGGGAAGCTACTTGTTTTGCCAACAAGTGTACCGTTAAAATAAACTTCGTCGGAACCCCCAAAACGACCAAGGTGAAGGACAAGGGCTTTTGCTTCAGCCAGTGCTGTTTTGAGACTATCCGGAAAAACAATTGTTTTTCGATACCAGCCATAACTATTTTCGGTGGCCTCCCCCTGTTCTTTCAAGGTCTTAAGCGAAGAAACAGTTTCCCAGGTCGAGTCGTTATAATCAGACTCCATCCACAAACTATCCTTCCCTTCACCGGGGTGAAATTTCCAGTCATCCGAAAATGGAGTGGCAATTACTTTGGGATCTTCTTTTTTCGCATTGTAGCTGCAAGAAGCAGCCATTAGGCCGGCAACTACAATGCTTAAAAACAGCGTTACAGATTTCATAGTGTCTTTGATTTATTGTCAGGTTTTCATCGTTCATTATCTCAGCATATCAGCTGCAAAAATTAACGAATCAAAAATACGAGCAAGGACACCCATCACACAAATACTATTCTATCATTATCATATGCTTTTTAATCAAAATAAGCTTATAGCCGAATATCCCAATCCTCCCAAGGCATATATAACCAAGCGAAAACACCTACTATAACAAGAATACCACAAAAATACCCCAAAGGGAGGACAAGAATAAAGCACCAATACTATTTTATCAAAAAACAATTCAATCCTACCATATATTTGATTAATCTAAGGACAAGCTTTAACTTTAAAAACAAAAATGGCAACTCAAATTCACCGTGAAATAACTCCCTTAACCACGAACGATTGCTTTCTGGTCTTCGATCGGCAACGGGTTGGATTTAACTTTCCAATTCACTTTCATCCTGAATTTGAGATTAACTATATTCGGAATGCCTCAGGTGCCAAACGGCTTATTGGGGACCACATCAGCGAAATCGGCGATCGCGAATTGGTAATCGTAGGGCCGAACTTGTATCACGGCTGGGAAAATTTCAAAAACTCAAAGACTGAAACCTTACACGAAATAACCATTCAGTTTCCGGTCGACCTGTTATCCGAGAATTACCTCAGCAAAAATATACTGAAACCTATACAGGAATTACTGAACAATGCACATCGGGGAATCGCATTTCCGGAAGAAGCCATAAAATACGTGGAGCCCAAACTATTGGCCCTAAGCAAGAAACGAGGCTTTGACAGTTTTTTAGAGTTTCAAAGTATCTTATACGATCTGGCAATCTCCAGAGGTCAGAAGCTGCTAACAAATATGTCTTTTTCACAGAAAGATAATTTCCTGAACAGCGAAAAGATCAAGAAAGTCTACAACTACATTCAAGCGAATTACAACAAAAAAATAAAAGTTGAAGAGGTTGCCAGCCTGGTTGACTTATCAGTAGTGTCTTTCAGCCGGTTAATAAAACAGAGAACCGGAAAAACCTTTGTTGATTTCCTGAATGAGTTACGTCTGGGACACGCCACTCGCTTACTGATCGAATCGAACAAAACCATTACTGAGATTTGTTTTGAGTGCGGATTTAACAATATCTCAAATTTTAACCGAATTTTCAAAAAAAGCCAGGGATGCACCCCATCCCAATTCAGAGAAAGCTATTACGGCACCAAAAAGGTCATCTAGTTTAGTCCTCACATCTCTAATATTGTCTGAAGTACGCTAAGACCAACAATCGGTTAAAACAAACATTATTTCACTACAATCCTGACTAAAAAGGACAAAACATGCTACACAACAGTCTAATATATAAGACTTACCACAAACAAACGAATCTATTTTTCCGTATCTTTTAGTGTCGTAACTTCATAAAAAAACAAGCAACTTAGAGCACTGTGTATTTACAACAACTAAGCTGAATGTTTCCGGGTGACAAGGAAGGAATCATTACACCACTATATTTTAACATAAAAGACGTGCCAATATGTATAAAAAAACCGAAAATCAAAGAAAAGTAAATTCAGCTAAGGTATACCGCATACACTTTCTCCATACTGGCAATGCATGTTATTCACCGTGCAAGGATCTCAAAGGAATACGTTGCACTGGAGATCATTTCAATTATGTGGTGCCTTGGCAAGCAACAAAAGGAGTCAAACAAAACTCATTAACTCAAAATTATTACGTGTAGTGCTTCGTTAACAAAGTAAATTGCATTAAAAATTAGCAAAGCTAACACAGCATAATAAAGCAAAAGGGGTGAATAAATTTCACCCCTTTTGCTTTGAATTATTAGGCACCTTTATCCCAAATGCTATTCCGAAATACCTTACTGATTCTACCTTGCATCTTTGGGCATTCATTTCAACCACCTACAGGTTAGTACCCGAACACACAAAAAGTAACCAGCCGATCGAATATTTTATTAATCAGCTATTAAAACCTCTTTTGATGGCTTTACTTGTATTGTATTTTTCCATAACTTACAATAGAAAAAATATTGATAGATTAAACCAACATGCAAACAGGAAAAATTACGAACAGGAAAAGTCAGCAGTAGGTTATTCAAATTGAAAGTTTTAGTTCAACTCAACAACCTAAGAACAATCGCAACTCTGTTGATTTGCCTCAAGTACTATCCTTTTTTACATCACATAACACAAAATCATACAATGAAACGAAAACACCATTTCTTTTCAGCAATTATTGTCCTTACAATAATTACGACGGCCTGTAGTTCAGGCATTGTATTTCCTCCTGTTTCTCAAACACCAACGAACATGCACAACGAAGGGCAGTTTGTTTGGCACGATCTGGCAACTTATGATCCCGAAACAGCTAAAGACTTTTACTCCAGAGTATTTGGCTGGAACTTCGAATTACTAACCTCCGGTGAGAACTATTACTACGTTATTAAAAATGGGGATATTCCGATTGGAGGCATGTTTAAACTGGCCGACAAATATGGCAAAGAGGCCGAGTGGATCAGCTCGATGTCGGTACCCGATGTAAATGCCGCTGTAGAGCACAACACCTTAGCAGGTGGTAAAACAATCTTTAAAACGGCTGTATTTAAAGGAAGAGGTAAAACAGCTTTGGTACAGGATCCCCAAGGTGCTTTTATCGCATTTCTTCAATCCGAAAGCGGAGATCCGCAACCGATGAAAGCTGGAACCATCGCAATGAATAGCTGGCTTTGGAACGAGCTTTGGACAAACGACCTGGATGCTTCGCTGGAATATTACAAAGGACTAGCCGGCTACGAAACTGAGGAAGTTAAAGGAGCAAAAACACCTTACTATTTATTTAAAAAAGGCTCAAAAATCCTCTCAGGAACGATTGGAAACCCGGTAGAAGATTCCCGTAGTTCGTGGATGCCCTACATTAAAGTAAAAGATGTTAATACAACACTCGAGAAAGCAAAAGCTGCCGGAGCACGCGTTATGCTGGAGCCCAATCCTTCCATCCGGAAAGGAACTGTCGCTGTTCTTTTGGACCCAACCGGGGGTCAATTCACAATACAACAATGGATTTTTAAATAGCCAACATCATGAAAAACAAGCTTAGAATAACTTTCGTTTTAATCATTCTAGCTGCAGGAATGGCTCTTTCTGCCTGCTCAAATCTGCGTTGGAGTGCTGATGCCGGAGTCGATGTTCGTTTTGGCCCACACGGTCCTAAACTGGATCCTCATGTAGGCGTTGATGTTTACAGCGGAGGACGTCTGTAACTGAAAATTACCATTATGAAACAAGGCATAATACTGAGTCTGATCCTGCTGATAACAGCATGCGATGGGGCTGAAAAAGGAACAACATTTTGGGTCAATAGTTATTTGGTGGATTGCGTTGGCGTTGGTCCCATGAAATGTATGCTCATCCAGAAAGCTGAGGAACCAACTGCCGGAGAATGGCAAAACTTCTATTCGAAGATTGAAGGTTTTGAATATGAACCGGGCTTTATCTACAAACTTAAGGTTAAAGAAGAGCCCGTAGAGAATCCTCCTGCCGATGCATCTTCCATTAAATACACCTTAATAAAGCTACTGGAGAAGAAAGAAGATCCAAGGCTGAAGCTTAACGGAAGCTGGGAAGCCTTTAAACTTAACGGCTCGGTTTTGAAATTACCACATACGCGAGGGGCTGGTCTTATTCCTCAACTGCAAATCGACTTCTTCGAAATGCAAGTCAGCGGAATCGATGGCTGCAATAATTTCTCCGGGAAAATAAAGGCCATAACCGATAACTCCATTGAAATGGGATCACTGGCAGCCACTCAGAGAATGTGTCCGGATATGACAATTGCCGATGCTTTCAGCAAAGCGCTAAACGAGGTGAAAAAGTATCATTTGGAAGACGACAAACTATTCCTACTCGACGAAGCGGGTAATGACCTCATTGAATTTAACCGAGCCACCGAAGCTAAAGTATTACTCAACGACATTTGGGCTGCCGAATGGATTGACGGCCTTGAAATTCCGACAGAAAGCCATGTTCCGACACTTGAAATAAACAGTTCAAAGAAGACAGTACAGGGAACCGACGGCTGTAATAACATCAACGGTAAAATTACAGAACTAACAAACTCGTCGCTGGTATTTGGCCCCTTAGCAGGAACAAAAAAAATGTGCCCGGACATGGAAATTCCACAGAAATTCAACACCACACTCCCCTTGGTTCGCAGCTACAAAATCAGCAATATGAAGCTGACACTGCTGGATGAGCAGAACAAAGCAATAATGATCTTAAAAAAAGTTGACTAGCAACAGGAATCGCAGTGAGGAAAGGAACATTTTGACTTTTCCTCGCGGATTCGCAAATGAAAATAATACAATGAAAAATTTAGTCTTAATCTTTTGCTTGATTGCCGGATTCAGTCTGCAATCACTTGCACAATCAGAAGAAAATGGCTGGGTACAGCTCGCTAAAAAAACAGCCTCCTACAAAGCAGAAACGGATAATATCAGTTTAGTCGGCAAGAAAACAAACCTGGCTAAAGTAAAAGTAAAGTGCATACAGGGAACCGTAAAAATCAAGCATATTCGTGTTGAAATGTCAGACGGCTCCAAAAAGGAGTATAATCCCGCAGCGGGAGTTCTCACAGATGGCATGTCAACCATGTCCTTTGATCTTCCCGGCAAGGATACCAAACTGAAAAAGCTTGAAATTGATTACGACTCAGTCGGCAATATTGTATTAACCAAACGAGCCCAGGTTGAGATTTGGGGTAAGGAACGGAAAGACAAAAATTAATCTCGGGTGAAAACAACGGCACACAAACAAAAAGCTCTGATGTCGGCAACATCAGAGCTTTCTTATTTTAGAAGGAAGCAGGCCATTGCGACCTTTTCCTTTCTATAAAGCTGTTACTTATAAACCACGCCACTCTTCTCGATTCCCAATTCCAGTCCGCGTAATTCGGCCTGTCCACGCAGCAAACCAATTGCCGAATAGCCGGGGTTGGTCTTCTTCGTCAGGTCATCCAGAATCATGTGACCGTGATCGGCACGCATCGGAATCTCATCATCACGACGGTTCATGGCATGACGCTTCTTCTGTTCTTTCAACACAGCAACAATCACATTATACATATCCACATCGCCGCGCAGGTGGCTCGCTTCGTGGAAGCTTCCATCCACACTACGTTGGGTGCTCCGTAAGTGCAGGAAGTTAATCTTATCGCCCATGCGCTCAATCATTCCCGGCAGATCATTATCGCCACGCACACCTAGCGATCCGGTACAAATACAAAGGCCATTGTAGATTGAATCGACAATGTTGATAATGTATTGCAAATCGCTTTCCGTGCTTACCACACGGGGCAGACCAAACAACGGAATTGGCGGATCGTCGGGGTGAATTGCCAAACGAACACCCGCCTCAATGGCAACAGGTACAATCTGCTCGAGGAAATATTTCAGGTTCTCGCGGTATTGCTGTGAGTCAATATCCTTGTACTCAGCCAAACGAGCACGAAAATCATCAATACTATAGCCTTCCTGACCACCAGGTAAGCCTGCAATAATATTCTTTTGCAGGATGTATTGCTTTTCAGAGCTCATAGACTCAAACACCTGTTTCGCCATATCGAGCTGCTCCTTGGTGTAACAAGCTTCGGCCCCTTCCCGTCTCAGCATAAAAACGTCGAAAGCAATAAATTCACTCATATCGAATGCCAAAGCTTTGGCTCCATCGCTCAGTTCAAGTTCCAGGTTTGTGCGAGTCCAGTCAACAACCGGCATCCAGTTGTATGTTAGCACCGGAATACCCACTTTCCCAACGTTACGGATCGACTCTTTATACTTTTCAATCCATTCGTCGCGATTCGGTTTTCCTTGTTTAATATCTTCGTGAACCGGAATACTTTCGATCACACTCCAGTTTAACCCGCGAGGTTTCGCCGGATTAACCGAGCTATCAAATTCAATAATTCTCTTACGTTCCTCAATTGCCTCAACAGTCCATACTTCTCCAATCTGTACTTCGTGCAAAGCGGTAACAATTCCGGTTGCACCGGCTTGTCTAATGTCTGTTAACGTCACCGGATCGCTTGGTCCGTACCAACGCCACGTTTGTTCCATTCCCATATTCTGGCTTTTTTAAAATTTAATTTGATCGTTAGTTGTTTTTTTGTCGACTCAAGCACTCCAACTTGACTCGCCTGTAAAGGTCGATATAGATTTTGAAAATCCTCCGTTAGCGACAACGGGAACCAAGCTCTTTAATAATTGCTTAATAGTATTTTTCAATAGCCGCTAAATCGGCAAAGGGTTACACCAGATCGAGTGTGAGATCCCGATTCTTATTTATTCCAAACACAAAAATCCCGAACCTCCCGAAACCCTTGATTTTATTAGTCCCGAGGCAGGTGAGACCCTCCCCTGAGCAATTTTTTGCGCCAATCGGTAAGGTTAACCCTCCCATCGGCAATTTTTTTGTTCCAATCGGTAAGGTGAAGCGTTCCATTGGCAATTTTTTTGAGTCAACCGGCAAGGTGAACCCTCCCCGAGGCAGTTTTTTTGAGTCAATCGGCAAGGGGAAGCCTCCCATTGGCAAATTTTCGGCTTCAACCGGCAAAGGGAAGCTTCCCCTGAGCTGTTTGGGATCATAGAAAATCAGGATTCCGGGGAATCACCCACAGAGATGAAAGTGGAGGAAAACAAGAGAAGGCAGTTGGGAGCAGTTGGAAACAATTGAAGACAATCCAATGGAGATGGAAGCTTGCACGGAGCGATTTCGACCGTTTATCAAGACCGGTAATATAAAACGTCTCACCCC
>NZ_JBZQJF010000282.1:0-8772 GCF_059905295.1 Mangrovibacterium sp. | reverse complement strand
TTAAAGAGTCAACTCCACCCGGTTACCTTCCGGGTCAAGAACGATTGATTCGTAGTAGCCGTCGCCTGTAGTACGGGGTTCACTTACGATTCGGAAGCCATCTTTTTTGAGGAGTTCGGTTAACTCATCAACTTTAGCTTTTGATCCCAAACCCAGAGCCAGATGGATTAATCCGGTTGCCTGCTTGATGGAGTCGTTTTTATTAACCGGAATGCCCGGCATATGCATGAGTTCCAATTTGCAATCGTCGTTAAATGCCAGAAAATAAGATTTGAAATCCCGACTGTGGTTATAGTATGCTTCGGAGGAGCTGGCATCGAAATAGTGCATGTAAAAATTGCGCATACCTTCCAGATCGCGCGTCCAAATAGCAATGTGTGCAATTCTCATACTCAAGACGGATTTAATAAGTTGACTAATTCAAATTCCATTCCTTGAAAAATTGCTCGAGGTACAGTTTCATGAATTTGTGCCTTTCTTCAGCCAGCTTTTTCCCGTAAGGGGTGTTCATGCGATCTTTAAGCAAGAGCAGTTTCTCGTAAAAATGGTTTATTGTTGGTGCATTGGTTTTCTTGTAAGTTTCAAAATCGATGTGCATTTCCGGTTTAACTTTGGGATCGTATATCAACCGTTGCTTATTGCCGCCGTAAGCAAAAGTTCGGGCAATGCCAATGGCTCCCATGGCATCCAACCGGTCGGCATCCTGTACAATCTGAGCTTCAACACTGGTCGGGGTGGTGTCCACTCCGGCTCCTTTAAACGACACTTCATCAATAATACGTTCGATTTTCAGGACTTTCTCTTCCGGAACACCTAGTTTGCGCATCCAACATGCACTTCGTTTTTCCTGATCTTGGTTGGTTTGTCGTTTCCAGTCATCCAGGTCGTGCAACAGGGCGGCCATTTCGACTAAAAATAAATCGGCTTGTTCGTGTTTGGTAATCCTTAGTGCAAGTTGCCAAACCCGATGTATATGCCACCAGTCGTGTCCGCTTGCATCTTGTTCAAATTGCAAACGTATATACATTGCTGTTTCGTGTATAAAAACCGATTGATCCATAGCTCTAAGTTACAGAAAGCGAATTGAGGATTTTTCATTTTGGTCGTATTTTTTTTGTGGAAGAAACAGTTGCTTGTATTGGGACGTGAACTTTGCAAAGGCTGGAAGTATCTAGTAGAGGAGTCGAAGAAAAACGTTTCGGCAGGGTTTTTGAAATGACTTAGCGCATGCTTGATTTTCAGTAATTGATAGAAAATGATGTTGTTAAAACATCATGAAAAAGATTCTGATTTGGTAGAAAACCTTACTTTTGCACACTGTTCTGGTTTCTTCCGCATGCTAAAGGGAGATGGGAAAATGACTATGAGTGAGAATATAAAACTGACTCTGCCGGAAATGCTCCAGGCGAGTTTTAAAAAATATCATTCCAATAATGCGTTGATGTTTGCCGGTGATAAACCGTTGACCTATGACGATGTGAAAATGGAAGTAGAAAGCTTAGGTAAGCAACTTCGTGCTTTTGGTGTCCAGCCGGGTACTAAGGTGGCTATCCTGAGTGCCAATATGCCTAACTGGGGAATTTCGTTTTTTGCCATATCGGTAGTTGGAGCTGTTGTTGTTCCAATTTTGCCCGATTTCTCGGCATGCGAAATCAAGAATATTTTATTACATGCGGAAGCCGAGTTTGTATTTGTATCGGCATCATTGCAGTCTAAAGTTGATCGTGAAGCGATTCCGGGCTTGAAGATAATCAGCATCGAAGAGTTGAAAGAAATTGATGCGACCGGAGCTTTGGTTGATTTACCTCAGGCTGATGATTCAGCCTTTGAGTATGCTCCCGTAGAAGAGGAAGATTTGCTTTCTATTATTTATACTTCGGGAACTACCGGAAAGTCGAAAGGAGTGATGTTGACGCACAAAAATATTGTTTGGACGGCTCAGCAGAGTATTCATTTTCAGTATGTCGATTCAACAGATCGCTTCTTGTCGGTTTTACCCTTGTCGCATACTTTCGAGAATACCCTGGGATTAATTTTCCCGATCATGAACGGTTGCTCCATTGCTTACTTACGCAAAGCACCAACAGCATCAGTATTGATGCCGGCTTTACAGCAGGTAAAACCGACAGTTATGCTGGTTGTTCCGTTGATTATCGAGAAAGTTTACAAAGGGAAAATATTACCACAGATCAATAGCAAGGCCATCACTCGAACGCTTTACAAGATTCGTCCGTTCCAGAAAATTTTGAGCCGTATTGCCGGTAAAAAGCTTCTGCAAACTTTTGGTGGCGAGCTGAAATTCTTTGGAATTGGAGGCGCCAAGCTGGACAATGAAGTGGAACGCTTCCTGATGGATGCTAACTTTCCATTGGCTATTGGTTATGGTCTGACAGAAACCTCGCCGCTTTTGGCTGGTGCAGTTGGCTCTAATGTGCGCTACTTGTCAACCGGGTTGCCGTTAAAAGGTGTTCATCTGCGAATTGCAAATGCTGATCCCCTGACAGGCGAAGGTGAAGTACAGGCACGTGGTGAAAATGTCATGAAAGGTTACTACAAAGAACCCGGTCTGACGAAAGATGTGTTTACAGAAGATGGCTGGTTCAGAACCGGTGATTTAGGAAAGTTCGATCGCGGATCACTGTTCATTAAAGGGCGTATAAAAAATATGATCCTTGGGGCGTCGGGTGAGAATATTTATCCGGAAGAGATTGAATCAGTGATCAACCGGATGGAGTATGTGCTGGAGTCGCTCGTCGTTCAGCAAAAAGGTCGTTTGGTGGCTATGGTGCACCTGAATATGGACGAGATTGAAATCCGCTTCAAGCAGGCTAAAGAGGAAGCAGTGTTGAAATTCAATACGAAGGTGGATGATATCCTGGCAGATATTCAGCAGAAGGTTAACGACGAAGTGAATAAATTCTCACGGATTCAGCTGGTGGTTCTTCAACCTGTACCTTTCGAAAAAACGCCGACTATGAAGATCAAGCGTTTTCTGTATCATTAAGAAAAGAGCAAAAGACAGCATAAAAAAAATCCCAGGCTTCATCGCTTGGGATTTTTATTTTTTTTGAATGTTGAAGGACTACTCACAAATGCTGTCGGCGCCGGTTGAGTCCCAGCAATGCCAATCCGTATCGTCGAAATATTGCTCGGACATTACCCGACCGGAATAATCCGTCCGACTCCATTCAATTTGTGAATCAACAAAGCCGCTTGTTTGTGCTGAATAAACATGGACATTTACATAGGCATCAAAAAAGTCGTCTTGCAAACCGTAAATAAGAGAACTGTTTTTGAATGTATTCGCTTGCCCGTTGTCATCCAACTCACGGACGTAAGTGTATTTTACATCGCCAACTTCTTCTCCGGTTTTCTCCCAGTCAATCTGCACAACTTTTTCCGGGTAAGTCGGGCTTTGGTAAAGAATCCATTGACCACTTTGTCCATCAAGATTCGAAGTACCTTCAAACCATAGAAATTCATCGAACCCATTGATGCCGGTTTTGGTGATGTACATTTTCCAGTCGATCTGGGTGCTTTGGAGGGTGCCCACCAAACGTGCCGTATACTGGCTTGTGAAGCCATCTACAGAGTAGGTCCATTGCCAGGAAGTGTCGTCGATTTTTTGCGGCGTTTGACTAAAGGCCGCTTTAAATGCGGTGACAGGAACGGCAAATGTGGTCCAAATGACCGCGTTCCAAAATCCAACAGAGACGGCTGAGTAGGTCCAGTTTGCTTGACTTACTACATTGGCTGATTTAGTGGTACTTGTCAGATTTCCGAAATCAATAACCATTGATTCGTAAGGTGGCAGAGTCACCGATTGTTCTGTATTTTCATCCTTATTACAACCGGTAATAGAGATGAAAGCCAGAAATAAAGTGAAAATTAGGCTTGTTTTTCTTTTCATAATCTTAATAGTTTGCATTCCAAATTTAGAACGGTATAAGGTTCAAATTATTGGATGGATTGCAAATTTATCGGAACCTTGTTCTTGATTATGAATTGGCCTTTAGAAGCTCGTGTAAATCATATTTTAATTCCCGCGAGATTCGGCTTTTGTTTGGGAAAAAGTACAGTTGAAGTGAGATCATAGCAATTGCTTCAAGCCAAAAGGTGTGTATTCCGGTCAGTGCGAAACAAACCAGGAAGAAATAACCGCTTCCCTCGATGGTTGCAGCACGCACAATCATGGCCGACTGAAATTGCGTTAACTTTTCATCCGCTGGCGTTGTTTCGATTCCGCTTAATCGCTTACGCGCAATTACGATCCCGGTAGGAATGGCAATTAAAGGCAGGAGATTTGCTATTAAAAGCAGGTATTCAGTTGTTGCGGTGTCGAAAATAGCGAGTGCTCCGGATGTGTGAATCAGGTAAAAACTCATGCCTGAAAAAAGAACAAGTCCGGTGATTAGACCAGAGTAAATGATGCGGATCGAATTTAACGAAGGTTGGTTTAGGAAGTTCGTCATTTTATCGGTTTTTTCTCATTGCGAGCCTGAAGATAGTAACTTATTCCAAGAAATTAGCTGTTGTAGAATAGCTTGGCTTCTGTAAGTCGGTGGAATAGTGTTTTGAAGGCCTTATTCAGAACGAAACGGCAATGAATATTTAAATTTTAAACACTTGTGATAATTCTGTGATAAACCCATCCTATCTTTCCTGCGTTTCAGCATAAAAAAGGGTATATGGAAAAGGCATTAATCATTGAGGATGACCGGGATATTTCCGAATTGATTGCCATTCACCTGAAAGATATGAATCTGGATGTGGATAAGGCTTTCGATGGGAAGGATGGGCTGATGAAGGCCCTGAACAACAAGTATCGCTTTATTCTACTTGACATCCGACTGCCTGAGCTGGACGGGTTTGAAGTGTGCAAGCGTTTGCGTATGGAAAAGAATAATACCCCGGTGCTGATGATTACTTCAAAGGCGGAGGAGATCGATAAAGTGTTGGGACTTGAAATTGGGGCAGACGACTATATCTCGAAGCCTTTTGGAATTCGGGAGTTGTTGGCCCGGATTAAGGCCGTTCTTCGTCGGACAGAACGGGCTCCGGAACAAACGGATGCTGAAGATATCGAGTTGCGCTATGATAATCTTTACATCGATGTGGGCATGAGGGTGGTCGAACTTTCCGGCGAGCGAATTGAACTGTCACCTAAAGAATTTGATTTGCTGGTTTACCTGGCCTCACACCCGGGAAAAACCTATTCGCGTATGCAGTTGCTCGATCAGATTTGGGGATATGAATTTGAAGGCTTCGAACACACGGTTAACTCGCACATCAATCGGTTACGGTCGAAGATAGAACACAATATGAGTCAGCCGGAGTATATATTAACAACCTGGGGAGTGGGTTATAAATTCAGGGAAGCTTGAAAGAAAGGGGGAGAAGATGAATACGATAAAGCCTAAAATAGTGAATCGTCTGTACCTGCAGGTATCAGCTATTTTCCTGTTGGTTTTGTTTCTGTTTACTGCTATTGCGATGTATGTGTCGGTTCAGGCTTCGCGCGATTATTCCGTAGAGGTGAATCAACGATTGAACCGGGAGCTGGCACAGAATACCGCTGATATGATTAAACCTTATATCAAAGACGGTAAAATCAGTGACGAGGCAATTGCTGATATCATGCACTCGATGATGGTGATTAACCCAATTGTGGAGGTTTATATTTTAGATACCAAGGGTAACATTCTGAAATATGTTGCGCCCGACAAAGTGGTGAAATTGAAGCAGGTTAAGCTGGAACCAATTCGGAAATTTATCAAAGATCCTGAGCACAGTATTATTTATGGAGACGATCCGCGAAATCCCGGCGAGTACAAGACCTTTTCGGCAACCGAAGTGATTGAAAACGGTCAATTAACCGGTTACATATATATTGTTCTGGCCAGCCAGAAGTACGTGTCGAACGCACAGGCTGTGCTTGGTAGTTATATTTTAGGTCTTTCTATTCGGTCGGTTATCATTATTCTGGTTATCTCGGCGTTGGTAGGCTTGCTGGCAATTTGGTTGATCACCAAAAAGCTGAATCCGATTATTCATGGAATTGATGAATTTCGCAAAGGTAACCTTCAGGCGCGAATCCCGGTGAAGAGTGAAAACGATATTGATCGCATTGGATTGGTTTTTAATGAAATGGCCGATACCATTGAGCAGAATATTCAGGAGTTGAAAGGGGTCGATAATTTGCGGCGGGAGTTGATTAGCAATGTTTCGCACGACCTGCGTACTCCGGTTGCTTCCATTCAGGGATATGCTGAAACTTTGATGCTCAAGCAGGGCAAAATTAGCGATGAGGAACAGCGTAAATATCTCGAGGTTATTTTCAAAAGTTGTGGTAGGCTGAAGAAGTTGGTGGGTGATTTGTTCGAACTATCCAAGTTACAAACTCAACAGGTGAAGCCCAATCCCGAGCCTTTCTCTATTGCAGAGCTGGTCTACGATATTGCGAATAAGTACCGCATTATTTCGCAAAAGAAAGGTATTAGCGTGAACACAACCATTGCCAAAAATGTCCCTTTAGTGGAAGCCGATATTTCGATGATTGATCGGGTATTGCAAAACCTGATTGACAACGCGATGAAATTTTGCCAGGAAGGTGATACCATCAATATTGAAATTGACAGTAAACTTCCCGGAAAAGTGGAGGTTCGTGTGGCCGATTCAGGGCAGGGGATCAACCAGGAGGATTTGCCCCATGTTTTTCAGCGCTACTACAAGGGAGGAGAAGGCAAACAAAGCACCGGGCTTGGATTGGCAATTGTGCAAAAGATTATCGAGCTGCATCATTCATCAATTCAGGTGTTCAGCCAGTATGGTAAAGGAACAACTTTTGTATTCGACTTACCGGTTGTGGCTTAAATAAGAAAGAAATAGAATCGCTCTGTGACCTTGTCGTGATAAAATGCTGTGATATTAGTGGTGAAAATTTGATTGCTGTTTGGCAGCGGTTGGTGTTTTCAACTTAAAATCAAATGCAGAAAGGAGAATAAAGATGAAACGAATGGTTAATGTGCTTTTCCTGACGCTGATTGTACTGACCAGTTGCGCTCAGGGAACGAAAAGCGGAAAGAATGAGAAAGATTCGCGCTATTACCGGCCATTGACAAAAGCCGAGGCGCGGGTGATTGTTAATAAAGGAACTGAAGCTCCGTTTAGCGGTAAATACGATGACTTTTGGAAGGACGGCGTTTACGTCTGCAAACGATGCGGGGCGGAACTGTACCGCTCGTCCGATAAGTTTGATGCCGGTTGCGGATGGCCTGCTTTTGATGATGAAATTCCCGGAGCTGTTACCCGAACACCCGATCCGGATGGCATGCGCACGGAGATTAGCTGCAGTAACTGTGGTGCCCACCTGGGCCACGTTTTTTTGAATGAAGGATTTACCGATAAAAACACGCGTCATTGTGTGAACTCAACATCCCTGGTTTTTGTGCCGGCCCGTTCGCCCAAGAATGCCAAACAGGACACGGCCATCTTTGCCGGTGGTTGCTTCTGGGGCGTTGAGTATTATATGGAGCAGGCCCCGGGAGTACTGGATGTTGAAGATGGCTACATCGACGGTCATACCGATCATCCGACCTACCAGGATGTTTGCAGTCATACAACAGGCTATGCCGAGGCTGTACGAGTTGTTTTCGATCCTTCGAAAACTGACTACGAAACGCTGGCCCGCCTGTTTTTCGAAATTCACGATCCCACACAGGTTAACCGGCAGGGCCCGGATATTGGAGATCAGTATCGATCGGCTGTTTTCTACCGTACCGAAGAACAAAAGCATATTGCCGAGAAGCTGATTGATATTTTGAAGCAAAAAGGCTATGATGTGGCTACCGAAGTGAAATTTGCGACGAAATTCTGGCCGGCCGAAGCATACCACCAGAATCACTATGAGCGAACAGGAGGCACTCCGTACTGCCACAAATACACCCAAAGATTTTAGATTTCCGGATTGTTGGACGATTAGATTGCTGGATGATCGGATTAATGGATGGTTGGATAATCGAATTATCTGACCATCTGCCTGTTCAATCATCCAGCAGTTTGATAATATGAGTGTCTAATTGTCTGGCTATTCGAGTCTAACCATCCGATAGCATTGTGATAAAAGGTTTAAACCAGCGTGACTCCCCTGTGATACTTTGTCAGGATCTTAGCGGTATAAATTTTAAAATCTAATGCTATGAAACTTTTACGCTTAACAATGATTTTGGCGTTGGTAGCAGGATTGTTTACTCAATGCGCCAACGAAATGAATGTCGACAATAACCTGAAGAGTGCTAGCTTGCCCGAAGGCACTTACACCATTACGGTTGAAAATGTCTCGGTTCCCTATGAATTTTTCGAGGCCGGGGCCAAGTTTATTCCGGATGGTGCAGAGACTGCCGGACCGGCCTTTCCTGGACATTCCTTCACTTTTTGGTTTCACGCCGGACCGAACCATAAATTGTCATTTGCAAGCATGTATGGCTTGTCGAACGATGGTTTTTATGCCCCTGGTGACGGTGGTATCCAAGTTTATGACGGCGATTTTCCGACTTCGGTAACAGAGCGCGACATTACTTCGGATTTGATGCTTTGGGATGCCGGAACACAGGTTAACCAAATGCCCGGGCCTGACAATCCGCATAGTGGTGCCGACGAAAACGGACTTGTTCAGTTGATGTCGGCAGTGGGCGACGGATACGACTACGGAACGGTTGCGTCCAACCTGAAAGCAACCTTGTATGCTCACGGTAACAGTTTGTTTTCAGTAAC